>NZ_VOYP01000101.1:0-1538 GCF_013420235.1 Acinetobacter sp. YH01022
CAACAAAAATACATCTTGCAACCGACGCGAATGGATTACCGATTGATTTTAAAATCACTGGGGGTGACGTCCACGACAGTCAAGTTGCAAAACAACTGATTGATATTGTAGGCGAGGCAACTTATCTCATTGCTGACAAGGGGTATGATGCTGAGTACATTAGAATGTGTGCCAAGAACAAGAATATGATTCCCATTATTCCATTGAGATCAAACAGTAAGAGATCGAATAAGGAATTTGATAAATATCTATATAACCCGAATCCTGCTTAAGCCAATGATTTCATAATTTGAATTGTTGGCTTATTTCGATGGGTTAATTGGTATGCACATAAAGAAGCATAAATCCCACTTAGAAATCCATGAATACTACGAGCTTTACTCGTCACTAAATTATATTGTCCTTTCAATAAACTGAATAACGTTTCTATTTTATTGCGCTGTCTTAAGTGATATTCATCTGATGCACAAAGTTGTACAGATTTCATGTTCTTTCGATGATACGTAATCAAATCAATACCTTGGTCTTTTAGTCTACTTTTTAATTCCTGGCTGATATAGCCACGATCACCATAAAGCTTTGCTTCGAAACCCTCAATCAAATGTTCAACCATTTTTATGTCAGCAATATGCCCATTGGAGAAAGCAGAACGAACGATTTCACCGAATTGATTCATAACAATATGTAACTTACAGCCATAGAACCAGCCCATTGAGCTTTTACCACGGGATGCAATTTTGGCTAATGATTTATGACATTGAATACGTTGATTTTTACAGACTGGTAGAGTCGTTGAATCAATCCATAAATATTGTTTATATTGACCTTTCATTACAGATACATGTAAAGCATGTAGTGCTAATTGATGCATATTGATCAGGTGAATCATCCTTTGGTAACAGGGTAAGCTTTTAAATAAATGACTTTTATCCTGCTTCAACCATGAGAAGAATGCTTTGAAATTAATGAAGTGGGAGCACTTATACCAAATAGCAATAAATATAATTTCAGAAAGTGTAAGTTGTGCAGTTCTGACTCTTAACGAATGACGGCTTTGTTTGAGAAATTTCCAATAAGTTGCTTCAAATTTCAGAAAGAAATCATCAATTACGCAGAATAATTCGGTACTATTGAACATCAGGACTAGGGCTTTATGTTTTGTGTGGTAACTCAACTGATGGCTCTAGTCCTCTTATTTTTCAAGTCATTTTCTTATCCGCGATTCGGGTTATATAAATTAGGACTTACGCATTGACGGATTCAAAAAAGTATTAAAATACTTTATAAAGTATCTGTGATCAGACGAATTAAACATGCTTCTACAGCAACTTGTACATTACCCATTTATATGGGCTTTCTCATGACAGAACCGAACTCTATTAGCTGCACACAACTTGCCGAGACTTATAATATCTCGCATGATAGTGTAAATCGCTTTCTAGAGCGTGAAGACTACACACCTCACGACCTATATCAAGAAGCAATTCAACATATTGATAATAATATACTTATAGTCAGTATTGATGATACTGTTTTAG
>NZ_VOYP01000102.1:0-1351 GCF_013420235.1 Acinetobacter sp. YH01022
TCAACGACTCTTGGACGTGTTTGTTTTCTTCCGCTCAATAGTAACGGTTCAATTTCTTTAAAGGCTTCTCGACTAATGTCGCTGGGATATGGTTTTCTCATTGAATAATTTTAACAAATTCTTTTTTAAGTGCTAAAAAAGAATGAAATTAATACTGGATAGGCTCTTAGGCTGTAGTTGATCGCCCGAGCGGTGGGAGAACTCGATGGCACCGTCAGATGATGTTGGTTGAGCCATTCATATAGTTGTTGCATCACCGGTTGACTATGCTGTTGCCGGTATTCGCGGCGGTGTTCTGCTGTACCATCGGTCTTTTTCCTGAGTTCGGCTTCTATCGCATACAGTTTCTGAATCAGCACTAATGCCTGTTCAGCGACCTGACTTTTCCCAGTTACATGCAGTTCATAGAATTTACGACGTGCATGGGCCATGCAGCCCACCTCAATGACCTGACCTGATCTAAAGCGTGCTTTGTAGCCACTGTAATCATCACAGACCAGATGGCCCTGCCAATCTTTTAGAAAGGCTTCGGCATGTTCACCAGAGCGACTGTCTTGAAAGTCATAAATCACGGCTTGAATTGGATTATATTGGGTTGTTGCATAAGCCCAGACATAACCTTTCTTCGGTTTTTTATCTTTATCATCCATCCGCATGATGGTGACGGGTGTTTCATCTGCATGAATCACCGCTTGCTGTAGGATCACCTTTCTTAATGCATCGGTTAGGCGTTCTAACTCTACACCACAGCGACCAATCCAGTCAGATAGCGTTGATCTGGACAGATCAACACCTGCGCGTAGAAAGATCTGGCGCTGACGGTACAGCGGTAAATGATCTGCATACTTCGATACCAGTACATGGCTGAGTAATTCAGGACTGGCGATTCCTTTCTCAATCACATATGCCGGCATTGCTTGTTGGGTCAGTGTGTCACATTGATCACACACCCATTTGCCACGCACATGCTGTTCCTTATAGAACTGTGCCGGTCTGAAATTCAGTTTTTCACTGATATCTTCACCGATACGACGGAGTTGGCAGCCACAACTGCATTGGGTTGATGCAGGTTCATGCTCAATACGGATGGTGTGTAGATGATCTGGCAGCAGTCGACGTTTAGGTTTGTTGACTGTGGCTTTCTGTGTCGCTGCATCGGTTTTATCTGCATTTAATCGTTCTAATTCCAGATCAACAGCAGCAATATCTTCTTCAACCGCTTCATCCCATAGATGGATTTGTTTTGCGGTGAGATGTTCGTTTTTACTGCCGAATTTATGCTTTTTAAACAGCGCCAGTTCATGCTCGTATTTTTGATTGAGAATAGAAAGATGCTGAACTTTGGCATCCA
>NZ_VOYP01000103.1:0-1244 GCF_013420235.1 Acinetobacter sp. YH01022
CTTGTATCTTGATTGATATAGTGATTAGCTACCACTATACGCAAATTGTAGAGTTTGTAATGCTGCTAAAATCTTAAATTTGAACCTGAGATAAAACCTACAATTTGCCCCTATCCCTCATACAACTCTGAACGGTAACTAAGCACTTTGATGCTGTATTCACAAGGTAAGATGATGGTTAATGGGATAAAAAGCATAGCTTAAACTCAAGGAATATCACCATGATTATGCTAGGTATTGATGTCAGTAAAACCAAAATAGATTGTTGCATTTTCCCTCAAGGTTTGACTGGAAAAAGAAAAAATAAAATATTTACTAATACAGAAAGTGGCTTTGGCAGTCTGCTCAAATGGCTCATCACTCTTAAAATTGAACCTGATCAAGTGACAGCAATCATGGAAGCGACTTCGGTTTATCATGAGAATTTGGGATATTATCTATATGATGCAGGTGTAAAGGTTTGTGTGGCTAATCCTTCACGAGTAAGAGCCTTTGCCAAAGGCATGTCGATGCTAAATAAAACGGATAAAGCTGATAGTGAAGCTCTTTCACGTTATGGTTACACCGCAAAGTTAATCATATGGCAGCCTGAACCTGAAAATGTCAGATTATTAAAAGCTTTACTAGGCAGACGAGATGTCTATCTAGGTAGTCTATTGCAGGAAAAGAATCGACTTGAAAAGGCGCAGTCCACCCATACCTCCGTTGTTGTGATTAAATTACTTGAAGAGAATATTGAGCATTTAAATCAGCAACTTGAACATATTGATAAGTTAATAAATAATCACATAGATCAAGATCCAACATTGAAACAGGATTTGAAATTACTGCAAACTATTCCTTCAATCGGTGAACGATCAGGCTTAATACTGTTGGGGTTATTTCATTCGCACAAGTTTGAAAAAGCAAGTCAAGCTGCTGCATATGTAGGTTTGGTTCCAGTACATCAGTTGTCTGGCACTTCAGTCAACAAGCAAAGTCACTTATCAAAAGCAGGTGACAGTAAAATACGCTCAGTATTGTATATGTCAGCATTAACAGCGATTAAATATAATCCACACATTGAAGCTTTATATCAACGATTATTAAGCCAGGGTAAAAATAAAATGTGTGCTTTAGGTGCTGCAATGCGCAAGCTTATACATCTGTGTTATGGCGTTTTAAAACATCAGACTGCCTATCAAAGAGATTATTTATTGGTCGAATAATCTCAAAACCTGATTGACTACTAAGACGGTATCTCA
>NZ_VOYP01000104.1:0-1241 GCF_013420235.1 Acinetobacter sp. YH01022
AGTTGTGCTGGCGACCATAGCAAGAGTGAACCACCTGATCCCTTCCCGAACTCAGAAGTGAAACCTCTTAGCGCTGATGGTAGTGTGGGATTACCCATGTGAGAGTAAGTCATCGCCAGCTCATTATCCGAAAACACCCCCAGTCAAACGACTGGGGGCTTTTTTTATGCTGGGAATAAGGTATATTCTTTTTAAGTAAAACTTATAGTAGTTGAGCAGATAATGTTAGATCATGCTTTGTTATATCTATATGAAAAAATTGAAAATAAATTGTTAGATTCAAAAATAATATCTGCAACTTTCTCATAATTTAATCACTGTTGCACTTCATTTGAGAATCTAGGAAATAATAAAAAAGCCCCAAAACTGGGCTTCGAATAACAATTTAGCGTTTATAAAGCATTTTTTAGATTCTTTTGATGTTGCTTTACCTGTTTAGTATACCGTTTACCTTGTTTACGCATTTTACGATTATTCTCATAACCTGACGGACCTACATTATAATAGGCAAGTGCCTTCTTCCAGTTACCGGATGATTGATTATATTTAGAAAGAATATAAGTCCCACATTGGATATTACTGCTTTCATTGTATAAGTCACCTGGACAAGTTTGTTGCCAATAACTTGGAATGACTTGGGTTAATCCGACCGCCCCAGCAGGCGAAATTACAGAGTTTCTATAGCTTGATTCCTGTTGAATCATCGCAGCCAATAATATTGGATCTACATTATATTTGTCTGCACTTTGAATAATCATGGGAGAAACGCGGTTTGCCGTAGCTGATTCAACTGAATAGGCTTTTTGTATACCTGTAGATAATTTTTCAGACCGTTTAGCAATTGAATTACTATTTAAAGAAGTACACCCGAAAAAAGTGAGAGTAGTAACAATCATAGCTACGGATTTAAATGTAAATAAATGATAGTTAGATTTTTTTGAGGATAAATATGAGAAATGCTGTGTAAAAAACAAAGTCAAAAACCCAAAGTAAAATTTTATTATAGTTATGCTAGTGGGCTGAATACGATGAGTCAAGCACTGACATTTTGATGGATTAGATCAATGTGATAAATATTTCTCTGATCTTAATTTATAATTAAAAAATAATTAAATAGGACTTACGCACTATTACTTATAGATTCTCTGTGGTAGCAGATGATTTTTATCGAGAATAAAGTCATCAATGAAGTTTTTGATAATTGGTCTAAATAATTTCTTCTGCCAACGATATATATTTTC
>NZ_VOYP01000105.1:0-1216 GCF_013420235.1 Acinetobacter sp. YH01022
ATTTAGCATAATTAAATTTACAACTACAACCCGAGACCTTGAATTAATAAGATGCTTTGTTTGCTCGGAGTTTCTTCCTATCAGAGAGCAATTTTGCAAACCTCTTTAGAGCTTCCTCATAGGTTTCAGGATTGTCTTTGGAAACTGGTTTCTTCAATAAATTTTCACCAACTTGTACTAATAATATCATATTAGCCACAGAAGCATCATCCGCTTTAGTAGTTGTGCCTGTTAATGCATTTTCTTGAACCCTGAGGTAATTGTTTTGTGAATCAAGAGCTTGAAAAACAGTAGAAAGGTAATAATCATTCATGTAAGAACTTGCTGCACTTCTCATTTCCCATATAGGTGACATCCATCGTAGAGGACCCCATTTAGCTGCCTCTTCTGCTGTATAGTTTTTATCAAACTCTGAATTAGTGCCAGTGCCTAATGAGAGCAACAACATTTGTTTGTAATTCAATGACTTAATTGAAGCAAATGCTGGATCCTCTTGTGCAAGTCTCGTTGCAACGCTAATGGATAATAACGACGGATCAACAGCAGCAACATCGCCATCAACAAGATTGAAGTCATATTGATCTCCATTACTAGTATTAGTAGCAAAGTAATGTGGAGGAAAATATGTTGGAGCTGCTGCTGTGGAATAACATATGTCATACATCTTAGCATCCAATTCTGGAGTTTTTGCTAAATTTGACTTAGTGAATATTACTGGCTTATTTGTTTTGATGTCAAAGCTTGAGATGGCAACTTCTGTCAAAGCTTGATGCACACGAGTTTCTCCAAGTTTTTCTTGAAGAACTTGCAGAAAATATTTTCCATCATACATTGGGCCAAAAATTGAACCACTAGAATTAAAAATATGAGGGCCATGTTCGAAGTAAAAAGGTACAATATCTTTGGCAGCAGCAAAGGGTCGATTGTTTTCATTTGGAGTAGTTATCATAGCAGTCAATAAACCTCCTGTACCTGTTCCTCCAATTACATCAAAGTAATCTGCAAGTCTTGCATCTGTATTATTGTCCACTTCCTGAAGTTGTCCTTCAAGAAATTCGAGAATGGTACCCGGAATGATTCCCTTAATTCCACCTCCATCAATACTAAGAACAGTCACCATTTCTTCCAACGAAGCAAATGTTGAACTAGTAGTTGCTAATATCATAACAATTAAAATTAAAAAAGATTTAGTAGTTGCCATTTTGCAAATGTTCAA
>NZ_VOYP01000106.1:0-1185 GCF_013420235.1 Acinetobacter sp. YH01022
AGTACCAGCGTACGGCCCACAGAATGATGTCACGCTGAAAATGCCGGCCTTTGAATGGGTTCATGTGCAGCTCCATCAGCAAAAGGGGATGATAAGTTTATCACCACCGACTATTTGCAACAGTGCCGATAAAAATATATCATCATGAACAATAAAACTGTCTGCTTACATAAACAGTAATACAAGGGGTGTTATGAGCCATATTCAACGGGAAACGTCTTGCTCGAGGCCGCGATTAAATTCCAACCTGGATGCTGATTTATATGGGTATAGATGGGCTCGCGATAATGTCGGGCAATCAGGTGCGACAATCTATCGATTGTATGGGAAGCCCAATGCGCCAGAGTTGTTTCTGAAACATGGCAAAGGTAGCGTTGCCAATGATGTTACAGATGAGATGGTCAGACTAAACTGGCTGACGGCATTTATGCCTCTTCCGACCATCAAGCATTTTATCCGTACTCCTGATGATGCATGGTTACTCACCACTGCGATCCCCGGGAAAACAGCATTCCAGGTATTAGAAGAATATCCTGATTCAGGTGAAAATATTGTTGATGCGCTGGCAGTGTTCCTGCGCCGGTTGCATTCGATTCCTGTTTGTAATTGTCCTTTTAACAGCGATCGCGTATTTCGTCTCGCTCAGGCGCAATCACGAATGAATAACGGTTTGGTTGATGCTAGTGATTTTGATGACGAGCGTAATGGCTGGCCTGTTGAACAAGTCTGGAAAGAAATGCATAAGCTTTTGCCATTCTCACCGGATTCAGTCGTCACTCATGGTGATTTCTCACTTGATAACCTTATTTTTGACGAGGGGAAATTAATAGGTTGTATTGATGTTGGACGAGTCGGAATCGCAGACCGATACCAGGATCTTGCCATCCTATGGAACTGCCTCGGTGAGTTTTCTCCTTCATTACAGAAACGGCTTTTTCAAAAATATGGTATTGATAATCCTGATATGAATAAATTGCAGTTTCATTTGATGCTCGATGAGTTTTTCTGATAGTTAGTCTTTGTAGAGACACAAACCTGAAATTCCGGACACCGCGCTTGGCACTGTTGCAAATAGTCGGTGGTGATAAACTTATCATCCCCTTTTGCTGATGGAGCTGCACATGAACCCATTCAAAGGCCGGCATTTTCAGCGTGACATCATTCTGTGGGCCGTACGCTGGTACT
>NZ_VOYP01000107.1:0-1159 GCF_013420235.1 Acinetobacter sp. YH01022
GCTGAGCGTTGTCGTGACTTTATGCAAGTAGTCATGTCGAATATTGGCAATATGATGGTGTAATTTATTGATCTTTAGATTAAGTTTTTTCCAATTTTGACTAAATTTGGTTTTCTTTCTCAACTTGCGTTGAAGTCTAGCCAACTTGACTTGATTGGCTTTAAAACTATTGATTGGTTTAAATACATCACCATTGGATGTTGTAAGTAACTTTTTAACGCCTAAATCAATGCCAATCGCTGATTTTGATGGATGGATTGGTGCTTCTACTGTGCTTTCAACACCAAAAGATATGTACCACTTACCAACATGCTTTGAGATTGTGACATTTTTGATTGTGCCAAGAATATCTTGTGATTTTCTGAATTTCACAACACCAATATCATTGGGTAACTTAACTTGATTACCTTTGACCCAACAATATCTATCAAATTGAACAATACGAATTGAATCATAACCATCAGATTTCTTTTTGAATCGCGGCATAAGCTGTCTAAGTTGAAGCTCAGTATCATCGGTCAACTTAAAGAATCTTGGTTTTTTGGCTTTAAATGGTTTTTGCTTTAATTTGGCTTGTTCTTTTTGGTTGAAAAACCTAGCCCAAGCATCACCAAGATCACGAACTTTTTGTTGAAGTGAAACGCCATTTGAGCTGTGTTCTAAAAAAGCACATTCAGGTTTTTTTCTGAGATCGGGTATTTTCTTAACCAGGTTATCCTTGGTGATGCGTTCATTCTTGGCAAGCATTTCAAATGAAATGGCTAAAACCTGATTCCAAACAAAACGTGCAGAGCCAAGCAACTTGTTTAAAACAAGCTCCTGTTCCGCATTAGGCTCAAGCCTAAATTTGTACGCTTTGTTGATCTTCATTTCGCCTTAAATCTATTTAGATACAGAAACTTAATGATAAAATATTCTATCATATTGCACTGAAAAAACACCAAAAAAAGTCGTGAAATTCACCTCCACCCTAATGTTGGGTGGAGTCCTCTTTCACACTAAAGATAGTGAACCGTACCGGGTTTGTCGGAAAGTCAATATTCTGAGAGACTATCCCGATGACAAAATTAAAATATACCCCTGAAATCAGAGAAAGAGCGGTTCAATTATTGATTGAATCTGAAAAAGATTATCCATCGAATTGGGCTGCGATCACCGC
>NZ_VOYP01000108.1:0-1144 GCF_013420235.1 Acinetobacter sp. YH01022
GTCACAATAATTGTTTTCTAACGACGAATACTATGACACATCTCAATGAGTTATATCTTATCTTAAACAAATCTCTAAAATGGAACAAGTCACATTTAAAGTGCTTTGCGCTCATCATGCTTGTGATCATTTTAAAGCAAACATGTAATCTTTCTTCTGCATCTAAAGCCTTGCCCATCAAGTGCTTACCACAATCATTTTATCGACGTATGCAGCGCTTCTTTGCAGGTCAGTATTTTGATTATCGTCAAATTTCTCAGTTGATTTTCAATATGTTTTCATTCGACAAAGTGCAACTGACTTTAGATAGAACCAATTGGAAATGGGGAAAACGAAATATTAATATCCTGATGCTTGCGATCGTTTATCGTGGAATAGCGATACCTATCGTTTGGACATTGCTTAATAAACGTGGAAATTCAGATACGAAAGAGCGGATTGCTTTGATTCAACGCTTTATATCCATTTTTGGTAAAGACCGTATTGTGAATGTGTTCGCAGACAGAGAGTTTATCGGTGAGCAGTGGTTTACATGGTTAATTGAACAAGACATCAACTTCTGCATTCGTGTTAAAAAAACTTCATTGTCACCAATCATTTAGGGAAGAATCATAAAATTAGCGATTTATTTCGCCATCTTCAACTTGGTCAAATTGAATGTCGTAAACGACGGATTTTGGTTGGTCGGGTGAAACTATATATGAGTGCACTACAGTTAGAAAATGGAGAGCTTTTACTCGTCGTTTCTCCTCAGTTTAATGCCAATGCTATTCAGGATTATGCATTACGCTGGGAAATTGAAACCTTATTCAGTTGTCTCAAAGGACGAGGATTCAATCTTGAAAATACGCGCTTGACAGACCCTAGACGAGTGAAAAAATTGATTGCGGTCTTAGCTATAAGCTTCTGTTGGTGCTACTTAACGGGTGAATGGCAACATGATCAAAAAAAAGCGATAAAAATAAAGAAGCATGGACGACTCTCAATGAGTTTATTTCGCTATGGTTTAGACTATGTTCAAATGGCGATTCAGCGTTTAATTGGTTTTGGGAAAAAAGAAGAGTTTAAGGAAATTCTGGCAATTTTAAGAAGGCAGATGCCTGATAGGATAAGAGTTCTGTGAAATTTGTCGTGTACAGAGAAA
>NZ_VOYP01000109.1:0-1093 GCF_013420235.1 Acinetobacter sp. YH01022
AAATCAGAAACATTGACTTATTGATAAGCTGGGGACTTAGCTTAGTTGGTAGAGCGCCTGCTTTGCACGCAGGAGGTCAGGAGTTCGACTCTCCTAGTCTCCACCATGTATCTTCGGATGCATAATAAGCAAACGGTTAGATAGCTTATAGAGCTTAGTAAGAAAGCGGCGTATAATGCGCGGCATTGTTATTAACCTCTGTGATTTATCACAGTTTCCTGACCTGACGAAGGCTGGAAAAATCATTAACAGAATATATTTGAGTTGAAATAAATTGTTCATACTCGTTTTATCCAACACTAACAGTGATTTATTACTGCGATGTGAAGGAGAGAATGAGTTACTAGCGATTAAACTGAATCAAGCGTTTTGGTATATGAATCTAATTGAAGCTGTACGGTGCTTAAGTGCACAAACGCCAACTGTAAGAAAGTGATGAGAAATCATCATAATCTGTTGCTTATCCTACTTGTAGGGATAAACGACTGTTTGGGGTTGTATAGTCAAGTAATTAAGTGCATGTGGTGGATGCCTTGGCAGTCAGAGGCGATGAAAGACGTAATAGCCTGCGATAAGCTCCGGGGAGGCGGCAAATATCCTGTGATCCGGAGATTTCTGAATGGGGAAACCCACTTACCATAAGGTAGGTATCGTAACATGAATACATAGTGTTACGAGGCGAACGAGGGGAAGTGAAACATCTCAGTACCCTTAGGAAAAGAAATCAATTGAGATTCCCTCAGTAGCGGCGAGCGAACGGGGAAAAGCCCATTAAGTCATATAAGCTTTAGTGGAATGCTCTGGGAAGTGCAACCATAGTAGGTGATAGTCCTGTACACGAAAGGGCTTATATGATGATGTCGAGTAGGGCGAGGCACGTGAAACCTTGTCTGAATATGGGGGGACCATCCTCCAAGGCTAAATACTCCTGACTGACCGATAGTGAACCAGTACCGTGAGGGAAAGGCGAAAAGAACCCCTGTGAGGGGAGTGAAATAGATCCTGAAACCGCATGCATACAAGCAGTGGGAGCCGACTTGTTCGGTGACTGCGTACCTTTTGTATAATGGGTCAGCGACTTATATTCAGTAGC
>NZ_VOYP01000110.1:0-1083 GCF_013420235.1 Acinetobacter sp. YH01022
ATAAGTATCAACTAAAAAGTAAACATGTATTCATTACCAAAACCCTTTGAAATCTGCCCAACCCAACGCTCTATTTGATCTGCCTTCATCACCTTAAAATCCCGCCAGTTATACTTCATCTGCTTCCAAACCATCTCAATTCTATTCAGCTCAGGACTATACGCAGGTAGAAAATACAAAGTCGTTGAATACTCTTGTACAAGAAGCTTGCGCCAATCTACCATCTGTTTGCTGCGATGAATCGAGGCATTGTCAACAATCAACACCAAAGGAACTTGATAGCTGCGTTTCACCTGTGCTGCTACACCCATCAAATAGGCATAAAACCAGCGACTGTTAACGGATTCCTGTAGGCAACTGGTGATCAGATGACCCGTTGACAGGAGACAACCCATCACATTAACTCGCTTTAGTCTTACAGCATCAACCGCATGAACATCGCCTATCTTTGTCCACGCATAACGGTTATCTGGCGTAGCCGAAAATCCTGTTTCGTCGACATAGCCCAATACAATTTCACCACGTGCCGCTTGCTCACGTAATGCTTCAATCTGCTGTTGCGCTTGTCCAAATGCGGTCGGGTCTCTTTTTTTTCAAGCTGTGGCGGGTGCGTTTGAAGACCATGCCTGAATCTCGCAAAAACTTGCGAAGAGTTTCAACAGACACGGACACACCGTGTTTTTCATGCAGTTTGACTCGGATTTGTTCTGCATTGAGTGGGCTTGTGTTGACCCACTCTAAGATTTGAGCCTGATAGTTTGAGGTCAGTGTATTGGGACGGCCTGAGCGATGACCTTCTTGAATCGATTCAAACTGATGTAGCTCCCAATGTCGGCGTTGTAGCCTTATGGTTTCTGGGATACGCTCTTGTAACGCAGCAACTTCGGCAACAGTTTTACCTTCGGAAAGCCAGAGAATGGTTTGGGCACGTTGTCTTTCACGCCAATGTGCTGCATGCTTGGTCAGGAGAATTAGTTGTGCACGCTGTTCTAAGCTGAGTGGGACGGTAACAATCCGTGGCATGTGCAAACATCGTTTAACCAAAAATGTCTTTTCGCATGTTTAGTTGTTTTTGTCAACTTA
>NZ_VOYP01000011.1:0-90058 GCF_013420235.1 Acinetobacter sp. YH01022
TCTACAAATCGCCTCAACACCATATAACGCTTTATTGTTATGGATAAAATCCACCATTATTTGTGTGGGCGGTCGAGCTCCGCCTGGGCGAAAAAAGCGGCTGCTTTACGTAGAATTTCGTTAGCACATTGCAGTTCTTTATTTTCACGTTCGAGTTGTTTAATACGTTCTTGATCTGAAAGTTGCTGTACTTTAATTGGGTTTTGTTTATCTAAATATTTTTGATACCAAATACGTAGAGTTTCAGGCGTACAACCAATCTTAGGCGCAATAGCCGTGATCGCAGCCCAATTCGATGGATAATCTTTTTCGGATTCAATCAATAATTGAACCGCTCTATCTCTGATTTCAGGGGTATATTTTACTTTTTTCATCGGGACATTCTCTCAGAAAGTTTGGTCTCCGACAAACCCGGTACGGTTCAGTATCGGGTATCCATCTGCCTGTATTGCTGTATTCCTTGTGCCAGTCCCGGGCTATGGCTTCAAAACTAAATGAGTTGTCCTTTTTATACTTTTGGATTTCTTCATATTCGATTGGATCTGTACCCTGTGCCAATAACTTTTCATATTCGCGGCGTTTATCCCTTGCTGACTTTAGGCTTAGTGCTGGAAAGTTGCCCAATGTCATCAATCCATCTTTACCATTGGCTTTTTTATATTTATATCGCCATACCTTAGTGCCACTTTTTCTGACAAATAGAATTAAGCCCTGTCCATCGTATAAAGAATAGTCTTTATCTTGTGGCTTGGCGCTTGTGCATTTGGAATCTGAGAGCGGTGTTATGTGCTTGGCCATAGTCAGAATAAGGATACAAAAGTGGATAGAATCGAATATATCCTCATATATATCCTTATAACTTGCAACTATATCCTTATTTATTTTGTTATATTCTGCTATATTTTTATTATAAAGCCTTATATTTAAAGGCTTTCAGAATATATTTTTGTATGTTTAGCTATTGATTTGGTGCGCTCAGCGGGACTCGAACCCACGCCACAGGCTTCGGAGACCTGTACTCTATCCAGTTGAGCTATGAGCGCGCGATGCACATCATAACAAAAAAAACGGTAAGGTAAAGCAACTATATATAAGTCATCACTTTTTGTGCTTATACTTTGAGCAATGTTCCATTATTGCAACAGACAATTCCTGCTTATTTACTTGGTTTATTCAGCAAGATCACTCACAATACTCCTACTATTCACCAGGTGAGAATTTCATGACTGATGCATTGACCTTGAGGGACGTATCCAAAACCTATCGTAACGGTTTTCAAGCACTAAAAGGAATCAACCTAACGGTACCTGAAGGTGAGTTTTATGCCCTCCTTGGTCCAAATGGTGCGGGTAAATCAACCACCATTAGCATCATTAGCTCACTGACCAAAAAAACCTCCGGTACAGTGGAAATTTTTGGCCATAATCTGGATACCCACCCTTCAGAAGCCAAACAATGCCTGGGTGTCGTACCTCAAGAATTCAACTTTGGTCAGTTTGAAAAAACCTTTGATATTTTGGTGACTCAAGCCGGCTATTACGGTATTCCTAAAAAAATTGCAGAAAGCCGGGCTGAAGAATATTTGGAAAAATTAGGCCTATGGGAAAAACGTGGCATACAGGCACGCATGCTTTCTGGCGGAATGAAACGCCGTTTGATGATCGCCCGTGCCATGATGCATCAACCCCGGCTGCTCATTTTAGATGAACCGACTGCCGGTGTGGATATTGAATTACGTCGTTCCATGTGGGACTTCCTCACTGAAATGAACGAAAAAGGTACATCAATTATTCTGACTACGCATTATCTAGAAGAAGCTGAAATGCTATGCCGTCGCATTGCCATTATCGACCGTGGTGTGATTAAGGAAGATACTAGCATGAAATCTTTCTTAAACCAGCTGAGTGAAGAATCCTTTATTTTTGACCTGGTCGAACCGATTCAACCCATCCATCTGGATATTATTGGCGTGCGTTTTAATTTAATTGATCCAGTGACCTTAGAAGTCACCATGGACAAGGCACATACCTTGAATGAACTGTTCCAACTGCTGGAAGCACAAGGCATTCAAGTACGCAGTATGCGTAACAAGTCGAACCGTCTGGAAGAAATCTTTGTAAAAATGGTGGAAAAAAATCTTGAAGGAGCCGCGCAATGAACTTCAATCAACTCAGTGTTGCGCTCTATACCCTGGTACATAAAGAAGTGCGTCGCTTCATGCGCATCTGGCCACAAACCTTATTGCCACCTGCCATTACCATGAGTTTGTATTTCGTGATTTTTGGCAATTTGGTCGGTTCACGGATTGGCACAATGGGTGGCTTTAGCTACATGCAGTTTATTGTACCCGGCTTGATTATGATGGCGGTGATCACTAACAGTTATGCCAATGTCTCCTCCAGTTTCTTTAGTGCCAAATTCCAGAAAAGCATTGAAGAACTAATTATGAGTCCTGTACCGCTGCACATGATTTTGTGGGGCTATGTAATTGGTGGTGTTTGCCGTGGTGCCTTGGTTGGTATAATTGTCACTGCAATGAGCCTGTTCTTTACTGACTTATATATTACCAACTGGTTCGTCACTATATATACCGTGCTGATTACGTCATTCTTATTTTCATTAGGCGGTTTTATTAATGCTGTTTATGCAAAATCATTTGATGATATTTCGATTATCCCCACTTTTGTACTGACTCCACTGACCTATTTAGGTGGTGTATTCTATGCCATTAGTGCTTTAAGTCCATTTTGGCAAAATCTCTCTTTAATTAACCCGATTGTATATATGGTGAATGCCTTCCGTTTCGGCATTTTAGGTCATAGTGATGTCAATGTTTCCATTTCATTGACTGTAATTACCTTATGTTGTGCCGTACTTTACGGTATAGCTTACTATTTACTTTCTCGTGGTTCAGGAATGCGTGAATAATGAGTGTAGAACATTCTCTATTAGGTAAAGACACCAATTATCCAACAGAATATCAACCCGATATTCTGTTTCCAATTTCACGTGCCACTGCGCGTGAAAAATACGCCCATGTTGAAGGCATTCAACACGGCAAAGACTGGTGGCATGTTTTTGAAATTTCCTGGTTAAATGCGGCTGGCATTCCTCAGGTGGCGATTGGTCGTATCACTCTGCCGGCATCCTCACCCAACCTGATCGAATCAAAATCTCTCAAGCTCTACTTTAATAGTATGAACTTTACCCAATTCGATTCAAAAGAAGCATTTATTGCAACGGTCGAAAAAGATTTATCTGCTGCGGCAGGTGCACCGGTCACGCTGACTTTATTTCAGGTAGATGATCTGGATATTTCCAAACCTGAAGGAATCTGTATTGATGATTTAAGCCCTGAACGCCTGGAAAACCATCCAGATGCGAGTTTATTAACATTAGACACAGAAAATAGTGAACAAGTTGAAGTACAACTTTATTCACATTTACTCCGCAGTAACTGTCCAGTCACCGGCCAGCCAGACTGGGGCACAGTTTTTATACGTTATCAGGGTAAAAAACCTTGTTATCGCAGTATTTTAGCTTATATTATTTCCTACCGTCAGCATAACGGTTTCCACGAACAATGCGTGGAACAGATGTTTGCCGACATCTGGCAAAACCTTGCGCCGGAAAAACTGATGGTATATGCAACTTATACACGTCGTGGCGGATTAGACATCAACCCTTGCCGTGTATCCGATGCGACATGGATGCCTCGCCCCATTCGTTTGGCGCGACAATAAAATGAAGAATATTGAGGTTGTTTAACATGCCATTTTTTGGTTTTATTCCTTCTGCAGAATTATTAACAAGTATTCAAACAGGTCAGGAAAAGAAAAATTCCAGCGAACCGCTATACCCTTTACGCGACAAGACTGCATTGCTGATCAATGATGAAATCATTGATGCTATTTTGACTGAGCTTGTGCGTCGTTTCCCAGCCAGTGATAAACGTGATACCGCTGAAAAACTGGCCGGTTATGTCAAATCAACCGTTGCAGTTTTATTGAAACAGTTGTTGAGTAAATCCTCCAATGATGTAGTAAAACAATCCATTGAGTTTTCACAAAAAAGCCTGTTTAAAGATGCAGCTGGCAATTTCCGTGTAGGTGAACCATTAGATGCCAGTCTGGTGACCAATCTTAAAAATAGTTATGCGGAAATTAAAGCAGGCAATGAGGTAAATAAAGCAGTCTTAACTGAACTTTATAAGCAGTTTGCTGAAGCGACCGTGCGTCATTTCATGAATGACTTTAATAAAACCCTAGATTTGGGCATGATCAAGCGTAAAGCTGCCGATCTGGGTTCTGCTGCAGTGATTAAAGCCGTACATATTGCTGTGGAAAAAATCATTCCGCATCTAACTAAAGGTGAGTTATTGGTACTGGCTGAATATCACGATACCTTATTTCATTCTTGAGCACATTTAACATGATCTAAAACCTGGCAATCGCCAGGTTTTTTATTGCAAAATTTTATTCCCAAACCATAAGTGCAGCACTACTGTCTTTGTGGGTATTTGTCTTGATCAAATTTATAGATGTACTGGGTATTATATAAATTTCAGAAAAGACTTTATGATCTCTGCCTCAATCATTTATACAAATAATTTCAATATAAAGTGTTGAGCAAAATTAAATCGTGATTAATTCACTTTTTATACTATTTTAGGGCTTAAATTTTTATCTCTTTCATGTTTTTTATAGCAACAATCATCAAGAAAAATTTCAATTTATGAACTTGTAAGATGGTTGTCTAGCAAGCAGATTCTTGCATGCTTGAATAAGAGATAAAAAAGCAGGAATTCTTCTAAATTTTGTTTTCAAATAGACTTTTTTAGCAATCTGATACAAAGAAGCCATAACAGAACATATTTTTAGCTGACTGGTAAATATTAGATGATTTATTACAATTAAGCATCCATCCAACCAGATACAATGTTCTGATGTTTTTTCAGACAAACACTTCCTGATAATGCAAAATCACTACTAAATTTCATATTCTGGGCTTATATAAAACGTATCATTGCAAACAATATAAAGAACCGAACTGGATCAGCTCAAGCAGACTGAACTTTAATTTGCAGTTCTTCTGCTGAGTATACACAGTACAGTTCAAAGAACTGGCATCAAATACATGGATTTATGCAACAAATAACGTTCTTTGTCTTTTTTTGTATATGAACTTGTGGATACAGCCTTGGTCAATGCTATCTTAACCACTTGAAAAATTCCGTTATCTTTCATGAAATGGATTTTTGGTCACTATATTTGTAATACCGTCTTTTAGCGTCGTGATGTCAATTTACACACACTGATTATGTTTTTGGAACTTTGAGTAATATGTTAAGTATCAACTTTTATAACAGCATTAAACGTCTTCCTTTACTTCTCGGTGCACTTTCCATCACCAGCTTCTGTCAAGCCAACGATTTTTATAATCACCCCGCATATAACAGCTTTAGACAACAAACCATGCAAACTTATAGCTTGAGTGCAGAACAGGTCGATTGGGCCATGAATGGCTCAAAAAACCTGCCTAATATCATCAATATCATGAACCGCCCTGGTGAAAGTAAACCCTGGTATGAATATAAAACCAATTTTATGGCGGAAAGCACCATTCAGCGTGGGGTACGTTTCAAAGCTCAGTATGCCGATACTTTAAACCGCGCTGAACAGCAGTTTGGTGTACCGCAATCGATCATTTTAGGGATTTTAGGGGTAGAAACCGGTTTTGGTGCCAATAAAGGTAATTTCATTACCCGTGATGCCCTAGCAACCTTAGGCTTCGGCTATGAGCGACGTGCCCAGTATTTCCAGGATGAGCTTGCTGCACTGATTGCATGGACCTATAAAGATGGAGTACCTGCCAGCTCAGTCGTTGGCTCTTATGCTGGAGCGATTGGTTATCCTCAATTCATGCCGAGCAACATTAGCAAAATGGGCGTGGACTATGATGGCAATGGACATATTGACTTAAGAAATTCTGCCGTAGATGCTATTGGTTCTATTGCCAACTACTTGGCACAATATGGATGGCAACGCAATCAACCCATCGGCTTTGCCGCCCGCTATACAGGGAATAATCCAGACTCAGTTATTGCAAAAGATTTGGAACAGCCAACACCATATGGCGCTTTAAAAAATCAAGGCATCACACCGATCAATCCGATTGTACAAATTGATGATCTGGATATGGTAAATATTATTCAACTTCAAGATAGTTATGGCCCGATTTATTATATTACCTATCCAAATTTTCAGGTCATTACGACCTACAACAAGAGTCGCATGTATGCTACAGCGGTATGGCAATTAGGTAACGAAATCGTCAGCCGTTAAGACTGGTTTTTACCAAATAATACTAAAGTCAAGATTTATTTTTACTAAATTGTTTATAAAATGGACGTTTTAAATATTATGTTACAATATTGATTAAATTTTAATCTAAAAATGATGATTTTCTGTACTTTTTGTAATTATTTTAATTAAAAAGTAGACAGCTTTAGCTTGGCATGAATATTATCCATCTCGTCAAATGTAGTTGCAAAAGAGAATTAACAGACTTGATCGCTTTTATTTCAATCGCTTAATTGAGATAAAAGAGCAGTCTTTAGGAGTTTAATAATGCATTCCTCGATAAAGTATATTTTAGCCTTAACCACCACCTTTGCCCTGAGTCAGTCTCAAGCAGAATTGGTGCAGTCATCATTTAATACCGATAGTGACAACTCCCGCTTGGCCACGCGTGTATTAAATAAAGATGCTCAAAATTTTAATTCTCACTTTTCAAATTTAAATAGTCTTTCAATCGCTGAACGTTCTGGTGATAAAATTCGTCGCCAAACGATTGCAGCAAAAATTGAAATCCCTACAGACGAGCCTTCAGTGATTGAAAAGCTAAATACTGTTGCATCGAATACAGTACGTAAATTTAGCCAAACTGGTGCAGCTTCTTGGTACGGTCGTCAGTTCCATGGCCGTAAAACTGCAAGTGGTGAAACTTTCGATATGAATGGTTTAACTGCAGCTCACCGTAGCCTGCCATTGAACTGCTATATTCGCGTAACCAATAAAAACAATGGTAAGAGCGTAGTGGTAAAAGTGAACGACCGTGGTCCATTCCATGGTAACCGTGTTCTAGACTTATCTTATGGTGCTGCAAAACAACTTGGTATTACTAATGCAGGTAGTGCAAAAGTAAACATCGAACGTGTGGATGGTCCAAATTCATAAGAGCTTGCCAGACTCCTGATACATTTGACACAAAAGCCACTTCTTGTGGCTTTTTTAATGCCTGACCAAAAGTACCCATCTCCTCAATCTTGTTCACAACACCCCAACATCACCCATCCTTTACAAACAAATATTACTAAGCCGCTCATGTGAGGACTGCTGTCTGGTTTATATTTTATCTTTACAAGAATAAAGCATGGATTGATGGATGTTCATCAACAAAAAGCCGGAGTAAACGAGGAAAGCTATAACAGAATGGTTGAATGAATATAGAGAAAACCATCAGAACAAAATTAACAAAGTCCTTCACTGAGCTTATGTGCTCGCTATTTTATTTTCGATCATTGCTCTTGCTCATTTCAGTGCGTTAATCACCGCCTTAATTTTGATCTTAAGCTTGGTCTTTTTACACGAATAAACTTAGTCCTTGCTGTCGCAATGGCTGCTCTCATTCTAATCATGGCGTGGCTGATTTTTATTTTGCCTATAGGAACAGGATTTTATATTGAGCTTTTCATTTTAGCCTGAATCGGGCAATTTTATAGCCATAAAGTCGAGAGAAAAAAGTCTTCCTTGTTTAAATATCTCGAATTCCTCCTGATTGGCCGCATATGATGCATGAATGCCTACATAATCGAACTACCACCAAAATTTTAAACCCGCCAAAAATCGCAAAACAACGCAATTTAAAAGCACTTATCGTTTTAGCCTTCTAAAGGACCTTTATTGATAGGTTCTCCCTTTTTATTTCAACCATCCTTCCGCATATCATTATTGTGGAGCGTGAGTAATCCAGTAAATTAACCCACCTTTTTCAGAGTACTCCTATTCTTCATAGAACCCGACCGTATCTCCCTTTTGCAATCCATCAATGCGGGGATTTAAATCAATATTATGAGCCACTAACACGGTTAGGCCATTCTGCAATTGTAGAATAAACTTTTGCTGACGTGAGCCGTTGTTATCATCCCCTAAAACCACTTTGACTGTTCCGCTTGACTGGAGCTGTATATTGTTTTTTTGTGTTTGAAAGACCTGTTGAATTTTTGCATCATCATTTGGAATTTGAAAATTTGATGCTTTCGAATCTAGAGAGGCTTTCTGAAATTGTGATTTCGATAAAATTTCAGTATGTGCTTTTGAATTGCGGAGCAATTGATTTAAAGGATTTTGCCGTTGTTGTAAATCAATACCAAAATAGACAGCAACTAAAACAAGAATAATGGCATCGATGCCCATCTAGGCTTTGTTCACCATCTTTATTGCTCTCTCATAATTCTAAACTCTGCATAAAAAAAGCCCCAAACGGGGCTTTTTTTTGCAAATAATCAGAGATTATTTTGCAGCAGCTTGAGCAGCAGCAACTTCTTCAGCGAAAGAAAGTTCAGCTTTTTTCTCAATACCTTCACCCACTTCAAAGCGAACGAATTGAGCAACTGTAGTAGCAGTTGATTTAAGAACATCAGCAACTTTCTTGTCGTTGTCGATTACGTACATTTGACGCTCAAGAACAACTTCGTTCAAGTATTTTTCAACTGAACCAGTTACCATTTTTTCAACGATGTTTGCAGGTTTACCTGATTCCAATGCTTTCGCTTCAGCAATTTCTTTTTCTTTAGCGATAAGATCAGCAGATACGCCTTCCGCAGTTACAGCAACTGGGTTGAACGCAGCAACGTGCATCGCAATACCTTTACCAGTAGCAGCATCACCGTTGTAAGATACAACAACACCAATTTTTAAACCGTGTTTGTAAACTGCAAGGTTTTCGCCTTCAACAATTTTCGCACGACGTACTTGGATGTTTTCACCGATTTTTTGAACAAGAGCAATACGCGCTTCTTCAACAGTTGAACCATCTTCAAGTTTCAATTCAGCAATTTTAGCAGCATCAGTTTCATTTGCAGCAAGCGCAGCAGCAGCAACTTTAGTCGAGAAACCAGCAAAGTTTTCGTCTTTAGCAACGAAGTCAGTTTGGCAGTTTACTTCTACAAGAATAGCTTTATTGCCTTCTTGAACGATAGTGATTGCACCATCAGCAGCAATGTTGCCAGCTTTTTTAGCTGCTTTTGCTTGACCAGATTTACGAAGGTTATCAATCGCTAATTCGATGTCACCGTTCGCTTCTGTTAATGCTTTTTTACATTCCATCATTGCTAAACCAGTACGGTCACGCAATTCTTTTACCATGCTCGCAGTAACTGCAGTCATGTTATTCTCCTAAATACGGTAGAAAAATGAATCTGTTCAACAAAAACGGCCCAAAGTGTTCTCTGGACCGTTTCGCTTTCTTGACGCTTAATTTGCCACGGTTACATGTCGCAAAAATGACAATTCTGCGTCAAAACGCATTAAGCCTCTGGAGCTTCTTTAGCAGCTTCTTCGCCTTTAGCTTGAGCATTTGCTTGTGATTGAGCGTACTCTTTACCAGCAAGGATAGCATCAGCCATAGCAGAAGCGTAAAGTGTAACCGCACGGATCGCATCGTCGTTACCAGGAATAACGTAATCTACGTTGTCTGGGTTAGAGTTTGTATCAACGATACCGATTACAGGAATACCCAAGTTTTTAGCTTCTTTAATCGCGATTGATTCGTGGTCAACGTCAATTACGAATAATGCGTCAGGTAAACCACCCATGTTTTTAACGCCGCCTAAAGCACGTTCAAGTTTTTCCATTTCACGAGTACGTTCTAAAGCTTCACGTTTAGTAAGTTTAGCAAAAGTACCGTCAGTAGATTGAGTTTGAAGATCTTTTAAACGGTTGATAGATTGGCGAAGTGTTTTCCAGTTCGTCAACATACCACCTAACCAGCGGTGGTCTACGTATGGTTGACCAGCGCGTTGAGCTTGTTCACGAATGATGTTAGAAGCAGCACGTTTAGTACCAACAAACAATACTTTGTTCTTTTTGCTTGCAAGATTGTTAACAAAGTTCAAAGCATCATTTAACGCAGGAACAGTGTGCTCAAGGTTGATGATGTGAATTTTGTTACGCGCACCAAAGATGTATTCGCGCATCTTTGGGTTCCAGAAACGAGTTTGGTGACCGAAGTGAGCGCCTGCTTGAAGAAGGTCGCGCATGCTTACGTTGTAATCTGCCATTTTCTTTACCTTAAAGTTTGGGTTAGGCCTCCATATATCCGCATTCTCCACTCTTGCGAGCACCCAGAGAAATGTGTCGATATATGTGCGGATTTTATTGCCCCATCGCACAAAGCCCGTGAAATTTATTCACGAAAAAGCATTTGATAAAATGGGCGGCTATTTATACCATAGTCACACACAAATTTCCAAAAGTTTTTAAAGATCATGAACAGTACTTACGAAGCTCCTCGTCGACTCATTAAAACCCCTGAAGAAATTGAAAAAATGCGTGTGGCGGGTCGACTGGCGGCAGAAGTTTTGGATATGATCAAACCGCATATCAAACCGGGTGTCTCTACACTCGAACTGGATACCATCTGCCACGATTATATCGTCAATAAACAGGATGCCATTCCTGCCTGTCTTGGTTATGGTGCAGCACCCGGCCGCCCGGCATTCCAGCATGTCATTTGTACTTCCGTCAACCACGTAGTGTGTCACGGCATTCCATCTGCAAGCAAAATCCTGAAAAAAGGCGATATTCTGAATATTGATGTCACTGTCATTAAAGACGGCTATCACGGCGACACCAATATGATGTATATCGTCGGCAGTGAAACTTCAATTCTTGCCGATCGTTTATGCAAAGTGGCTCAAGAAGCCATGTACCTCGGTATTGCGACGGTAAAACCAGGTTCTACCATTGGTGATATTGGCAATGCCATCCAGAAATATGTTGAATCAGAACGCTTTGGCGTCGTACGTGAATATTGTGGTCATGGTATTGGCACCGTATTCCACGACGAACCGCAAGTTTTGCATTATGGTCAACCCAATACCGGTATGGTGCTTGAAGAAGGCATGACCTTTACCATTGAACCGATGGTAAACGCTGGCGACTGGAAAACCAAAATCTTAGGTGACAAATGGACGGTGGTGACCAAAGATCATAGCTTGTCCGCACAATATGAACACACCCTTTTAGTGACAAAAACCGGTGTTGAAGTATTGACTGCCCGTCCTGAAGAAGACCTGTCCCGCTTTAATCAATAAGTTCATTTCAAATTAATTTAAATGGCTACTGTTTTTGTAGCCATTTTTATTTAAAGTGGTCTTTATTTGAACGTTTTGCTAAAAATCTGTACCACACTCAATTGATTTTCACTTTATTTTCCACATACTGCAGCACAGTTCAATTTAACACAGGGATTTTTCATGTCCGATTTTAGCAATGTCACCATAACCCAAAATGATGATGACACCGTTTCACTACTGATTGATCACAAGCCTATCTCTGAACGTTACGGCATGAAATTTAGTGCCAGCATTGTGGATGAACTCAAAGCTTTGGCTGATGGTCAAAATATGAAACTGTTTGATCAGTTTGTATTTTCACATACCGATTTAAACTTTGAGCATAGCTATCGGTATGTGACTTGCATTCTAAAAGAAGAAACAGGTTATAAAGTGACGCGTAATTTCGTTTATACCATTACTGCTCAAGGTCAGCAGCCGATTGAACATGTCATTACCAAACAGGGGCAACCAATGACCACTGCTGATGTACATGAGTTCATTAATACCCATCTGCAAAAATCCTTAAATGATTATACCGATCTGAATTATGCTTATTGATGTTTAGTTTTTGTGACAACTTGCTAACACTCCACACACTACAATTAAATAGTACACCATCTAATTGTAGTGTTCTTTTTCACTTAGTCATTCACATTTAATTATCACTTTTACCGCCATTTTTTAGTCATTCTCAGGCCTTTTATTCAGACTAAATATTTAATGATTAATTGTTAATGCTCAGCTGATTCAACCGGATTAAATACTTTTTTCCAATATTGCTATATTCGACCTCCCCTTTTTGGCGCAATTTAAGCTAAGATAGTGTGCTTTTTTATTTTTTAATCCCTATAAGAAGGAATACTGCCGTGGACGTACGTCTCTCTGATCGTGTAAATGCCATCAAACCGTCCCCTACACTTGCTGTTACCAACAAAGCTGCCGAACTTAAAGCTGCTGGTAAAAACGTAATTGGTTTGGGTGCAGGTGAACCAGATTTTGACACCCCACAACACATCAAAGATGCAGCAATTGCAGCTATTAACAACGGTTTCACCAAATACACCGCTGTTGACGGTACTCCAGGTCTTAAAAAAGCAATTATTGCGAAATTAAAACGTGATAATAATCTTGACTATGCAGCAAACCAGATTCTGGTTTCTTGCGGTGGTAAACAGTCATTCTTTAACTTGGCACTTGCTTTGTTAAATAAAGGTGATGAAGTGATCATCCCTGCGCCATACTGGGTAAGCTATCCAGACATGGTACTCATTGCTGAAGGCGTGCCTGTTGTAGTGAAATGTGGTGAAGAACAACGTTTCAAAATCACACCTGCTCAATTAGAAGCTGCTATCACTGACAAAACCCGTTTAGTGGTATTGAACAGCCCATCTAACCCGACTGGTATGATCTACACTAAAGCTGAACTTGAAGCTTTGGCTGAAGTACTTCGCAAATACCCAGAAGTTCTCGTGGCTTCTGATGACATGTACGAACCAATCCGTTGGGACGACGAATTCTACAACATCGCCACTATTGCTCCAGACCTTTACGACCGCGTAATTGTACTGAACGGTGTATCTAAAGCTTATGCAATGACTGGCTGGCGTATTGGCTATGCAGCGGGCCCTGCTAAACTGATTGGTGCGATGAAAAAAATCCAGTCTCAATCCACTTCTAACCCGACTTCCATTTCACAAGTTGCTGCTGAAGCTGCATTGAACGGTCCTCAAGACGTTCTTGAGCCAATGGTTGAAGCTTTCAAACGCCGTCATGACTTAGTTGTAAAAGGCTTGAATGACATCAACGGTATTACTTGCCTTCCAGCTGATGGTGCATTCTATGCCTATGCCAACATTCGTCCATTAATTCGTGCGAAAGGTTTAAAATCTTGCACAGAATTCTCTGCATGGTTATTGGAAGAAACTGGTGTTGCCGTTGTTCCTGGTGATGCATTCGGTCTGGGCGGTTACATGCGTATTTCTTATGCGACTGCTGACGAAGTACTGGTAGATGCGCTTGCACGTATCAAGAAAGCTGCTGATTCAATCGAAGGTGTTGACGCTGCGATTGCTTCAATTGCTGCTGAAAAATAATCTGCTTTTTCTAAAGTAAGATTTAAAAAAAAACCCGCGAATTTCGTGGGTTTTTTTCTATTTCAGGATTTATCTTTTTAAACTTAAAAAATATCCAGATTAATTCTGCTTTAAACATATTTTAATTATTTCAATGTGCTTGGCGCATGCGTCTGATCAGGCATAGTTCTAATCACCAAGGAAATTCCTGCTAAAACAATGATGGCAGACATGATCATCCGCCAACTTAAAGTCTCACCAATAAACAGCGCGCCACCCATTATCGCCAAACACGGCACAGAGAGCTGCACACTGCTGGCCGTCACACGGTCAATCTGTTTCACAATGACATACCACAACACATAGGCACCACTTGAGGCCAAACCGCCTGACAGCACTGCCAAAAGGACACCTTGAGGCTGTGTAAAGCTGTGTGCATAAAACGCAGCGTAAGCCAGCAAGACAAAAGGAATCGCCATGACAAAATTGGCTAATGTACTGGCCAAGGGGTTTTGCATATTTTTGCCCGCAATGCTGTACATCGCCCAGCCTATTCCTGAAAGCACCATAATGGCTGCATAAACCAAATTTGGAGCATCTGCACCCGGAAGCAAGAGAATGAAAATGCCGATAATCGCAATACACAACCCGGCACCACGGTGCAGATTGATTTTTTCACCATGACATAGACCATAACCGACCATACTGAGCTGAACAGTGCCAAATAACAGCAATGCCCCGACACCGGCATCTATATGTAAATAAGCCAGTGAAAAAGCGACTATATACAGCGCCAGAAAAAAACCGTTTTTAACACTCCACTCAATTTTGGCTTTTTGTGTAGAAAACAGGTAAAGCGCCAATAAAACGACAGCACCACTACAGACACGAATCAAGCTGAAACTCATCGGGTCGATTTGCTGGCCTGCCAATGCCAAACGGCATAAAACCGAATTGGCAGCAAAAGCCAGCATGGCAATCATGATTTTAAACAGCATGGTTGAGCGTCCCTATCAACAACCTGCTTTAGATATAGCCAATCTAGCTTTTTAAATCCATAGAGATTTGCTGATTCAATTTATAAAAAATACACATGAGCAAAATTCTGGAGATACATAACAATGATCCACACGCACTTGATGATCAACATTCAATCTTTACAAACCACTGCAAGTGACTCTCAACTTATCCTTTGGCAAATTTTTATAGCACGAGAGATAGTAGGCTTAGTTTTATGCTTCAATAATTTTCTATTCTTTTGCTCATTCAATAAATTTTATTTCCCTACAACCTGCTGAATGTTTCTTGACGGTTTTGATCAACACCGCTAATTCAAACATCAAGTTCCTTTTTGTAACTTATAAATCAATAAGGAAATAATAACAATGAATCCCAAAGAAATGACTGGACTGCAACTTTTACAAGCCATGTGTAATGGCAGAATTCCAGCACCCTCAATGAGTGAAACCGTTTCCATGCAACCTTATGAAGTTTCGGAAGGCACGATTCATTTCAAAGTGAAAGCGGATAACCGTCATTTAAACCCTTTAGGGGGCATACACGGCGGTTTTGCAGCAACCGTACTGGATTCCGTTACTGGTTGTGCCGTTCACAGTATGCTGGAAGCAGGTGTGGGTTATGGCACCATCGATTTAAATATCAAAATGTGCCACCCTACTCCTCAAGATCAACAACTGGTTGCCACAGGAACCATCATCAATATCCATAAAACCTGGAGATTACTGAAGGTAAAATTGTAGATAAAGAAGTCAAACTTTAAGCCGACGCCACTGCAACATGTATGATTATTCGTTAATAGACAATATGCCGCACTTAGAGCTTAAGTCATTTACTAAGCTCTTGTGCGAGTACATGATTAAACGGCCGATTTAAATGATTTTGTTAGAGCAGATAAAGCCACTTCCGGACGTGAAGTTCCCTTATAGATACATAAATATTTAAATACGCTATCGAGTGATATAGAGAGTTTCTTCTGTTCCGACACCGACCATACTTTAGAATTGTTACGTCCAGATAAAGCGCTACCATTCAGCTGATACAAATACAGATCACGATCACGTTGCAAAGGCTGCTTGCGACCATTCGAATAACTATCCAGCAGCAATTGACAAGGTGAATTAATCAACCATTTATCGCTAAACCAAAGCTGCAACAAGTCACCCAGATATAAGACTTGAGTTCCGACAGGCCAGACCTGGATATAAGCATCCTCAACAGCGGTCTGATAGCACTGCGGGTCTTGAATAATAGAAAGGTAATTATCTTGATAAAAAGATAAATTTGAAAAAATTTCGGCAATCGTCAGCGTATGCATTCGCTTTCTCCTGTTTAGCCATTTTAGTGCTGGCAAGTTGGTTTAAATCCACACTGTTTGAACTTACATTCAAACGCTCTGTTATGTATTTAATCTAACAAGCCAGTTTTGGCTGTGCAAGTTTTTTTAGGATTTTTAATTGAGTTGTTTAAATAAAAAGCATACGGCATAAAAATTAAGGAATCATGACACTTTTAGCTTGACCCCCTGTAAAATCTGCTTATAATCGCATGCAGATTCTCCAATAGCTCAGTCGGTAGAGCGACGGACTGTTAATCCGCAGGTCCCTGGTTCGAGCCCAGGTTGGAGAGCCAAATACGAAAAAGCCCGCAGCATTAAAGCGGGCTTTTTTATTGCCTAAATAATCTATAGTTATCTAGTCATCAGATAAGCCCTAAGCTAGGCCATAAAAAAAGCGCATCGAAATGCGCTTTTTCTCTGCTCATTCACCTCAACGTGGATCAATAGCAGGATTGTTTTTATTGTTGAGGTAAAGGAATATATTGTGAATTATTATTCTGTGCTTTACGTTCAGTCACCACCACATTCAGGGTTAATGGCTGCTCATCTCGCACCACTTCAACTTTAATGGTGCTATTCGGTGCTTGCAAGGCTACATAATTAATCAAGTGGGAAGCAGAAGTGATCGGTTCACCATTGACCTGGATAATTTTATCACCCTTTTTAATTCCTGCCTTGGCTGCAGGACCACGAGGAAGTACGTCAGCAACGACTACGCCAGTTTGCTTAGGTTCAAGAATATTGTCCTGTTGTACTGGCATGAGGCTAATGCCCAACCAGCCGCGAACTACACGACCGTCTTTCAGAATTGAATTTAGAATTTGCTGACACACTTTCGCAGGAATGGCAAAACCAATCCCCAGTGAACCACCGGATTGCGAGAAAATAGCCGTATTCACACCAATCAGATTACCAGCCACGTCAATCAGTGCTCCACCCGAATTCCCCGGATTAATCGCCGCATCGGTTTGAATGAAGTCTTCATAAGTATTAATGCCCAAATCTGAACGGTTGGTGGCAGAAATAATCCCCTGAGTGACTGTTTGTCCCACACCGAATGGGTTACCAATGGCAAGCACCACATCCCCAACTTCATTGCCGCTGAGTTTAAAAGGCAAAACCGGCAGCTTGTCGAGTTCAATCTTAATTACCGCCAGATCAGAATCTGGGTCTGTGCCAATCACTTTAGCGACTGCACGGCGTCCATCATTCAGACCCACCACAATTTGTTCAGCCTGAGCAATTACATGATTGTTGGTCAAGATATAGCCATCTGAACGTACAATAACACCCGACCCCAGACTGTTTTCATTTTGCTCCTGATCAAACTGTTCAGGGACCTGATCACCAAAAAACTCGCGAAATGCAGGGTCATTTAACAAAGGGTGCTCTGCTTTATTCACTTTTTGGGTTGTGAAAATATTCACCACCGCAGGAGCCGCCACCTTCACGGCATTACTGTAAGATTCGACTGCACCCGCCCTGTTGGTATTAACTAAAGGCTCGACTTTTTCTCTTGGCATTTTTATACCGTCAGATGCAACAGGGGCTTGCGGCTTCTGAGAATGTTGCCAGACAAGAAAACCGAGAGTGACTAAAACAAGTAAAACCCAAGGTAACCATGAAAAGGTGCGGCGCACGGTAATTTCCTCTAACAATATTTTAATTCGTTGATGACTAAGTAATTTATCGGCCATTGTAAAATGAAATACAGCAGGAAACTTAAAAATAATTCAGAGTTTTGTGCTGCTTTAGTTACAATTCAAAATATGTTTTGATGATATTCAATATTAAGGCTTTTGAGAAATTTATGGCAAAGCTCAGCGAGATTATTCAGTGGTGTGATCAAACCCTGAAATCACACGAATTTAAAGACTATGCACCAAATGGCTTGCAAATAGAAGGCAAACCGGAGATTAGCAGAATTTTGTGTGCTGTTACGGCATCTCAGGATGCGATTGAAGCTGCAATTGAACAAGGTGCCGACTTACTGCTGGTGCATCATGGTTATTTCTGGAAAGGTGAACCCTACCCGATTACAGGTATGCGCGGTAAACGTATTAAAAGCCTGATTCAGCATGATATCTCACTGGTCGGCTATCACTTACCTTTAGATAGTCACCCTACTTTAGGTAATAATGCCGCGATTACCGAGATGTTAGCATTAGAAAATATTGAAGCTTTAGATCCAGCTGAACGCAACCCGATTGGCAATATTGGTTATTTAAAAAACGCCATGTCTGCTGAAGACTTTAAACAGTATGTGTCTGAACGTTTAAATTTTAACGCCATCCATCTTCCCGCGGAAAAAACCAGCATTCAGAAAGTGGCTTATTGTACTGGTGGCGCGCAAGATTTTATTGGCAAAGCTGCGGAGCAAAACTGTGATGCCTACATTTCCGGCGAGGTCAGTGAACGGACTTTTTACGAAGCCAAAGAACTGAATGTGCACTACTATGCCTGCGGGCATCATGCCACCGAACGTTATGGAGTACAACGTCTGGCAAAAGCTATTTCAGAACAGTTCGATATTGAGTATAGTTACTTTGAATTAAACAATCTGATTTAATTTAATGACGGTTTAACATTTTCTTTATACGTATAAATTGAGGCTTTATTCTGTATTGTTATTTATAAGCAATGCGCAATTTTCCTCAAGAATCTATTACAATAAAGCGACTTAATGTTAAAACCCAGCAAAATGCAAGGAATTGAAGACATGACAACGATTACTTTACCGGCACTTCCATACGGTTATGAAGATCTTGCTCCGCACATCAGCAAAGAAACTTTAGAATACCATCACGACAAACACCACAACACTTACGTTGTAAACTTGAATAACCTGATCAAAGGCACAGACCTTGAAGGTAAAACTTTAGAAGAAATCATTAAAGCATCTGCTGGTGATGCTGCTAAAGTTGGCGTGTTCAACAACGCGGCTCAAGTTTGGAACCATACATTCTACTGGAACTGTATGGCTAAAAATGGTGGTGGTAAAGCGACTGGTGCTTTAGCGGCTAAAATTGATGAAGCTTTCGGTTCTTATGAAAAATTTGCTGAAGAATTCGCTGCTGCTGCAACCACTCAATTCGGTTCAGGCTGGGCTTGGTTGGTTGCGGATGAAGTAAATGGCAACCTTTCTATCCTTAAAACTTCAAATGCCGACACTCCACTTGCTCATGGTAAAGTTGCTGTGTTGACTATTGACGTTTGGGAACACGCTTACTACATCGACTTCCGCAATGCACGTCCTGCTTATATCAAAACTTTCCTGGAAAGCTTGGTAAACTGGGATTACGCAAATGCTAAATATGCTGGTCAAGCTGCTGGCGTTGAAAAATAAGAAATAAAATATTTTTTATTTTTTGCTTAAAAAATCACCCTTTATGGGTGATTTTTTTATTTTCAGAACCCAAACGCATATTAATAAAGCAAATAATTCATTTCTTTACATTATCTTGTTGACGACTTTAGTTTTCATCCCTAAAATGCGCATCAGATTCTCCAATAGCTCAGTCGGTAGAGCGACGGACTGTTAATCCGCAGGTCCCTGGTTCGAGCCCAGGTTGGAGAGCCATCTATTCTTCCATAGCTCAGTCGGTAGAGCGACGGACTGTTAATCCGCAGGTCCCTGGTTCGAGCCCAGGTGGAAGAGCCAAAATTCTAAAAAGCCCACTCATTGCGAAGTGGGCTTTTTTTTATTCAGCAGATTTACATTTCCTGCAATCTGCACTTTTACGATCTCTACTTTTGAGTCATCACTTTTTATTAAAATTGTAGATCATTCTCCTATCTCTTGTTCGCTGATTAAAATTTGGTTATTTTCATTCTAATAACAATATTCTAATAAACTGCTATGAATGCCACCTGGTTAAAATCTCTCATTTTCTGGATTATTTTGATTGTTGTGATGTTCGCCGTGTTTCAATGTAGTCAAAATTCTGAAAATAAAAAGCAGGCTTCCGCGCTCATGTATGAACGCCTGTTTCATTGCACCCGTAATTTAGTCAAAAAGAACCCGGAGGTTTTAAAACACATTCAGCAGCAACTCAAACCTGAGCTTACCCAAGCTGAAGTGATGAAATTGCTGGACGAATGCCGTCAAGCCCACCCATTACAAAGCAAAGAAAACTATATAGACCTAATAAAATCACTTAAATAACCAGCAATAAGTTTATTTTTAAAACATTCAATTCATTTTCATGGCTTTTTTAACACTAAACTCTTGACCCTGTAAGCCGAGATACATAGAATGCGTACCAGATTCTCCAATAGCTCAGTCGGTAGAGCGACGGACTGTTAATCCGCAGGTCCCTGGTTCGAGCCCAGGTTGGAGAGCCAAATTCTAAAAACCCACTCAACAGAGTGGGTTTTTTCTTATATCAAGATTTTATTGTGTTCGACTCAAGCCAAGCCACTTTTTTTATTATTGGTTGCATTGCCACTCTTGCCTTGCTGACCCTTGTTTTTCAGCAACTGTTCAAACCACAGCAGAAATTTTTCCCTAAACGTGTGATCACGCCTTTTGAAAGTAAAATGTTTATCCGGCTGAAAGAAGCCTTTCCACAACATCATATTTTGGCTCAAGTTGCTTTTAGCGCATTAATCACCAATGACAACTTTAAGATCCGTAACAAGTTTAACCGTAAAGTCACCGACTTCGTTTTACTGAATCAAAAGCTCGAAGTGGTCGCGATTATTGAACTGGATGATCCCAGCCATATAGGTAAGGAACAGGAAGATGCCGAGCGTGATGCCATGCTGAACGAAGCAGGCTATCAGGTCTATCGCTATACCGATATTCCAAGTACCCACAACTTAAAAAAAGACATTTTAAATTAACTCCATTTCGACATAAAAAAGCCACCGTATGATGCGGTGGCTGAATTCAGTATCGATCTCAATTATTTCTGGCTTGCTGTTCAGATAGCTCTACAGTGGGCTTAGAAGCAGCCTGTTCAGCTGCTTCACGGGCTTTGATCCGTTCCAGCATTTCAGCCTGCTGCTGTTGATATTTTTGCTGGTTTTTCTCGTCGCTACTGACTGCCAGATAGGCCATAGAGACCAGAAAAATCGGGATAAGTAAACCAAGACTCATCAGAATAATCATCTTCTTGGGATTGGGCTTCGCGCCTGACTGCGACATAATCAATACCTGTCAATCTATATACACACTAAATTTGCCTGTCCAATATAACAAAACCCTGTGCTGTCTCAACAGATCATTCACCTGCTTTGTAAACTCGCATCAAAAAAGCCGGTCGAAACCGGCTTTTTATCTCTACAGTCAGACAGCAAGCTGAATTTGCTGCAATACCTCTTGCAAGGTTTTAAGATAATCAAAGTCTGCTTCAGGCTTGTCTTGCATTCGCCAAGCCACATAACCATCCGGACGTACCAGTACCGCACCCGCTTCATGGATTTCAGATTTCTGGTTCCAGGTTCCGTAAACATCGCGGTATTCGCGGGAACCAATCTGAATCACATCCAGATAAGGTAAATTCATAGCATGCACCGCATTTTTCCAGCCTGTACCAGACAGCCCGGTCAACAAGGTAAAGCGGCCCTGTCCTACGATATCTAAGGTCGATTGCTTCTGTCCTTTGGCATTAATCAGCCAGGTATGCGGCACTTTTACCCCCGGGCGTGTCGTTGCCTGCAAGTAAAGCTGCGAATCTTGCATAAAGGTTTCCGCTGTCGCCTCGGCAATCACAGCATTTGAATCATAACGCTGATTCAGCTCTACCCCTTGGGCATTAAATTCGAAATGCTTAATCTCGAGCGCCTGGAATAATTTTTGACGAATCTCGGCACCCGCGTCATCTTCAGCGAAAATTCGCTGCAACATTTCTACCTGTGTTGTTACACCATGATCAAAACCAAAGACTTCTTTGAGATGCTTATAATCGAAGCGGGATTGATTAGCACGGGCGACTATCTGCTTGCCTACAGGTGCACGCTCACGAGTATAAGAATCCAACAAGCTTTCTTTGGCCCAGCCTTTCACCGCATAGGCCAGTTTCCAGCCGAGGTTAAAGGCATCCTGCATGCAGGTATTCGAGCCTAAACCACTGGATGGTGGATGACGGTGTACTGCATCACCACCACAGAACACACGACCTTTGGAATACTCTGTCACCCAAGTCTGATTTACATACCAATACGACAGTTTTTGAATTTCTACTTCTTCAACTTCAGTCCCAACAAAGGCATTCAGGCGAGCACGAACCTGCTCCTCAGTCACCTGCGGCTCACCTTTGGAAATATCAAAGCCCCAACCCATAATCCACTCATTCCATGGGGTAATAGCGCGCAGTAGCCCCATACCCAAATCACCAAAACTGGCTTCGGGGTTAACAATCCATTGCAGGATTGCTGGACGATGCTGCACATATTGGCTTAAATCCGCCTTAAATGTCACATACACAGTACCGGCACGCGCCATGACGCCTTCAAGCGGCAGATTTAACTGCTCGACAATTTTAGAGCGTGCACCATCCATACCCACCAGATATTTGGCACGTAAGCTAAACTCGGTATTGGTAATCCGGTTTAGAAAGGTTGCCGTCACACCGTGTTCATCCTGAGTATGAGACAGATATTCTGTATTAAAGTTATAAATCGCACCACGTTCGGCGGCATTCTTTGCTAACAATGCTTCCATTTTCGGCTGGATCAGATCCACCAATGGACAGGGACTGCCCTTGACATAATCACCATGTCGTTCATCACCAGTACCCCAGGCACTTAAACGGGCAATTTCTTCCCCGACCAGACTGGTGGTAATCAGGCTTTCCCCCATCTGTTCCCAGGGCGTGGCAATCTGCTTGACCTGTTCTTCTACGCCGAGATCACGCAACACTTCCATGGCCCGCTGATTGGTAATATGTGCACGTGGACTGTTGGCTAGCCAGCTAAACTGGGTAAAAAGCTGGACTTTAATACCATAATTGGCCAGTGCCAGTCCCAAGGTTGATCCCGCAGGACCTGTTCCCACCACCAGCACATCCGTATCAAATTGCTCAGACATCAGCTACTCCTTTTCAATGTCACCCTTCAGCTGTCTGATCTCAGTGTATGCAACCACGTTATTTTGCAGAACACCCATAGACTTAAACTATGGTTGCATAGTTTTTAGGTCTGCCACATTTCATAATCTGATTTGCGGCATCAGCTCAGAAAGAGACTGTGCAATCGGGTTTATAGGTGTGGTGAATTATGGAATTACGTCATTTAAGATATTTTGTCAGCGTGGTTCAGCAAGGCAGTTTTACCAAGGCTGCTGAAAAAATGTTTACTGCACAACCTTCATTAAGCCAGCAGATTAAAGACCTGGAAGAAGAAATCGGCGTGTTACTGTTTGACCGCTCTGCTAAAAAAATCCGTCTGACCGATGAAGGTGAAGCCTTTTTACCTTATGCACAGAATGCGCTGGAAAATGCCCAGCTGGCCATATCCGCTGCACGACAGGTGGCTTATAACAAAAACAACCAGATTTATATCGGCTTTTTAAATGTGGCAGAACTGAAGGTCATGCCCTTAATTCTGGATAAACTCAAACAGCAAATTCCGGATCTACAGATCCATGTGCAAAGTCTGACCTGCCTTGAACAAATTCAGCGCCTCAAGAATGCTGAACTCGACCTGACCTTTACCCGTTATGCTGTGCAGCATGATGATTATGAGAACCTGTGCTTGCTGACTGAAAAAATCTATGTCGTGGCAGCAAAGAAACTTCATCCTTCTAAACATCAGATTAACCGTGAATACTTGAGCAAACAGAACATCATCATGTGTGAACAAAGCGCCTCACCGGTTTTCTATGAAAAGATCAATAAACAATTACAGCTCAAACATCTACCACATCATCAGATGCACTGGGTGACCAATGTTCTGCAACATATCAACATGATCAATATGGGCTTGGGCTTTAGTTTCGTTCCGGAATACCTGCTAAAATTTCTCGGCGATCATGTGCAAGTGATTGCGACCGATTTTGAACTTCCAACCTTGCAGCTGTATGCCAGTTTTAGAAAAAATTCAAAAAATGCCGCATTACAGTTCATTACTCAGGAACTAAAGATACAAAGTCAGTTGAACTGATGTCGCAGCCTACATTTAACCCATAATAAAAAGTATCCATACGGATAATTTTTTATGACGATTTTTACTTCAAATAATCATTAAAACAAAGCGAGAAAAATTCCGGCAAAAATCATAACACCTACCCAGCGATTATGACGGAATGCCCAAAAACAGCGCTGCGGATCACGGTCATGGGTTTTGCTCCATTGGTAGATAAAATCTGCAGCAACGCATAGCAATGCGATTAAACCAAATGGCATCAACAGACTTTCCAAATACAGAGCACTGCCAATCAATACAAGGCTAATAACTTGCAATAAAGAAATAATTTCAATGTCATATTTGCCAAATAAAATCGCTGTGGATTTTACCCCGATCTTCAAATCATATTCACGGTCGGTAATGGCATATTGAGTATCATAAGCCACTGTCCAGGCCAGATTACCAAAGTACAGAAGCCAGCAGGTTAAATCCGGTATCTGTCCAACTGCGGTATAGGCCATTGGAATGGACCATGAAAATGCCGCGCCAAGAAAGACTTGTGGCAAGTGGGTATAGCGTTTCATAAACGGATAGATAAATGCCAGAAACAACGCCCCAAATGACCAGTAAAAGGTTTCAATCGGCAAAAAGAACAACATACAGGCACTAGCAGCAACCAGAGCTAAAAATACATATATTGCTTCTTGAGCACTGATAATTCCGGTCGCCAGTGGACGGGTTTTAGTCCGTTCCACATATGCATCTACTTTCCGGTCAGCAAAATCATTAATGGCACAGCCTGCCGCACGCATAAAAATCGTGCCCAAAATCATGGGAATCAAAATGCTGATGGATGGCATACCCTGATTGGCAATCCATAACGCCCACATGGTTGGCCAAAACACCAGTTCCGTACCAATCGGCTTATCAAAACGACAGAGATAATAATAAGCTTCCAGGCGTTCACGCCAGGTAATTTGATGCGCAGTTGCCATGACCATCCTTAACCAGATTACTGTTTAATTTTTTGTTGAATAAATTGCTCAAATGCAGGTAAAAAAGTTTCCTGCACAATAAATTTACAACCATGCCAAGTATAGCAACTTTGCCGTGTCCAGCCATCTTCCAGCAGAATGACACGACGCTGACATATAGGGTTTGTGCGTTGAAATAAAAACCATCCTATAGGTTTTTTACCAATATGCTTAAAAAGGCGTGCCCGACGCTGCAAGCTTAGGATTGGAAAAATGCTTTTCGCTTTGACCCACGGCTCTGCATCACAACCATATAAATAGCTTTCACGTACCCAAGATGTATGCTGATGCGGCATATTCATCCATTGTGCATCGGCACGTAGAAGCCGCTGATAGTGCTCTTCAATAGGCTGGACCTTGAATACCCCACCCGCAAAATCGGTTAATTGTTGTGTCAGTGAACCTGAAGCATATAACCACGATTTTAATGCAGGTAAAATAGTTGAATTTTGATTTGCGTATGCAAGCGGTTCACGCATAACCATAAAGCTCTTAAAAATATGAAAATTTATACATAGTTTAAATGATATTCAGAAGACTGGAGCTTACTTGTTATCATTTAATTTAAAATGAAATTTTGGTTTAACTGTTGTCTGTTTTGGCGATGACTTCAAATTTTCCCTGCGGAGTTTTAATTAAAATCATGCCTTCGGCAGTTAAATAAAAACTTTTAGGATAAGCATAATCCAGAGCCAGTTCAGGATTTTTCAGAGCAACGAACTCAGCTTGCTTATAGCCTTCCACTGTTCGCCCAACCTCAATATAAGTCACTTCTGAAAAGTTCAGTTTAAATCCTTTTTCATGATCCTTTGGATCAATCCAAGGAAAGAAACCGATGTGCTTTTTACGCTGCGCCATAGTCGTGTACATACTTCAAGTAATTGAATAGATCATACAAAAAAAACCCGCGACAAGCGCGGGTTTTTCTTGAACCTAAATTCGAATATGAATTACAGGCTGTAATACATATCAAATTCAACTGGGTGAGTAGTCGTGTTCAGACGACGTACTTCTTCAGTTTTAAGTTCGATATAGGCTTCAAGCATTTCTTTAGTGAACACGCCACCTTTAAGCAGGTAATCATGATCCGCTGCAAGAGCTTCAAGCGCCATATCCAGGCTGTGAGCCACTGTAGGGATTTTAGCTTCTTCTTCAGGAGGAAGATCATACAAGTTCTTGTCAGCAGCTTCACCTGGGTGAATCTTGTTTTGAATACCGTCAAGACCAGCCATCAACAATGCAGCGAAACCTAAGTACGGGTTCATCATTGGATCTGGGAAACGTGCTTCAATACGCTTGCCTTTAGGGCTAGAAACGTAAGGAATACGGATAGAAGCAGAACGGTTACGTGCTGAGTAAGCAAGCATGATCGGCGCTTCGAAATGCGGAACTAAACGTTTGTACGAGTTAGTAGATGGGTTAGTGATCGCATTCAATGAACGAGCATGTTTGATCACACCACCGATGAAGTACAATGCCATTTCAGAAAGGCCTGCATATTCATCACCAGCAAACAGGTTCTTGCCATCTTTAGAGATTGACATATGCACGTGCATACCAGAACCGTTGTCACCTACCATTGGTTTAGGCATGAAAGTCGCAGTTTTAGCATATTGGTGTGCAACGTTCCAAACTGCATATTTAAACTGTTGAACTTCGTCAGCTTTACGCACCATAGTATTGAAGCTCACACCAATTTCTAACTGGCAAGACGCAACTTCATGGTGATGTACTTCTACACGACCTGGACCCATGATGTCTTCAATACGGGCACACATATCAGCACGCATATCTTGTGAAGAATCTACAGGAGGAACCGGGAAGTAACCGCCTTTAACACGTGGACGGTGACCAGAGTTACCAGCTTCGTAATCTTTACCAGTAGACCAAGCAGCTTCTTCAGCGATCAATGTGTGGCGCGCGCCAGACATGTCGATGTCCCATTTTACTTCGTCAAAAACGAAGAATTCTGGTTCTGGACCGAAGAATGCAGTATCACCGATACCTGTTGATTTTAAGTATTCTTCTGCACGGCGAGCGATAGAGCGTGGGTCACGTTCATAACCTTGACCAGTAGATGGCTCGATTACGTCACAAGTTACCACAACTGTAGCTTCAGCGAAGAACGGGTCAAGGAAACATGTTTCAGCGTCTGGACGCAAGATCATGTCAGATGCTTCAATGCCTTTCCAACCAGCAATTGAAGAACCGTCAAACATTTTACCGTCTTCAAAAGTATCTTCGTCGATTGTATCTGCAGGGTAAGTTACGTGCTGCTCTTTACCCTTAGTATCAGTAAAGCGAAAATCGACCCATTTTGCGCCACTTTCTTGGATGAGTTGAAGGACCTTGTTCGCCATGCTCATTTTGCTCCGATGATTTTTTGTTGCACCTGCTAAGTGCGTGTTAGTAGTTGGTGTCTATAAAGCAATTCTCGTACCAACTTTTAAAAAGCAAAGCTAAAATATTGAATTCTTTATCAGAATAGAAGATTTGAGCCTTTTGCTTTGTTGCTATTATACTGTGTGTAAATCTAAATGCACCATATTCAAACACTCATAATCACATTTACTTGAAAAGTAGCTTTTAGTGTATCAAATTGGTGCATATTTATTTTTCCCTTTTATAAGAGTCCTATTTTTCTTGCGATTTGCCTGAATATCCATCAGTTCAGCTTAAAATAAATTCTTAATAATTTATTTTCTGTCATGTTAATGATTTCATTATTGAATATTTTCAGCATTTTCTATTTCAAACTAAAACTCACCTAAAGCATAAATACAAGCTATCTTATTATTATAGATATGTTTTTTATTTTTGGCCCTTAAATTGCAGATATTTCAAACAGTCGAAAGCGTGAAATACTCTGCGCCATTTTGGTGACAAGCTGCCAATCTGATTGCAACAGTTTTATGAACCTTTATGAAGCCAAACTTCAATCACATTAATTTAACTAGCGCAATACTTACTTAAAAATAGTTTATTACTAATACAAACTAAGTATCTTATATTAAGCTTTTAAATGGAGGTGGTACTTGTAGCATATTTTCAAAATAACATAAGATGATTAACCTCATCTTCGATGAATTTTCTTCCACATAAAATGCAAATAAATCAGCTTATTCTCATGTAGTGATTTCTATAAAATCATTATCATGGAAATAGTTCAGCCGAAAATGTTTATTTTTTGCTATGATGATTCGCACTCCATTTTTTTAGCCGTTTTACTGCCTTTAGTTTCAGTTGGACCAGGCAGTGAAAATCTGAATCATGCGAGTATTCTTGGACTATTCGAGCACATATATGTGCGCAAATTTCAATAGGTTAGCTCATGCTTTTAATGATCGACAACTATGACTCTTTTACCTACAACATCGTGCAGTATTTTGGCGAGTTAAATCAGGAAGTAAAAGTAGTCCGTAATGATGCCGTGACATTGGAAGATATCGAGCGATGGCAACCGAAGTATATCGTCATTGGTCCTGGCCCTTGTTCTCCTTCCGAAGCTGGTATTTCCATTCCAGCAATCCAGCACTTTGCCGGTAAAATCCCCCTATTGGGCGTATGCCTGGGACATCAAAGTATTGGACAAGCTTTTGGTGGAAATGTGATTCGGGCTAAAAAAGTCATGCATGGCCGTTTATCGGACATGTATCACAGCAATAAAGGGATTTTCAGTAATCTCCCTTCCCCATTTTCTGCAACGCGCTATCACTCACTGGTGATTGATCAGGCGACATTGCCAGAATGCCTGGAAGTGACCTGCTGGACCAATGAAGAAGATGGCTCTATGGAAGAGATCATGGGTGTGAAACATAAGACATTGCCGGTCGAAGGCGTGCAGTTCCATCCTGAATCCATTCTGAGTGAGCACGGTCATCAGATCTTTAAAAACTTTTTAGAAATTTACGCATAATGAGCGCTACAAAGATTATGAATATTCAACAAGCTTTAAATAACATCACTAAAAATATCGAACTCACTCAACCGCAAATGGAAGACGTGATGCGTACCATCATGAATGGTCAGGCCACTGATGCCCAGATTGGTGCCTTGATGATGGGACTGCGCTTAAAAGGCGAAAGTATTGATGAAATTACTGCCGCTGCACGTGTCATGCGTGAATTTGCAATTAAAATTGATGTCAGCGATCTTCCACATTTAGTTGATATTGTGGGTACAGGGGGTGACGGCCAAAACCTGTTTAACGTATCGACTGCATCAAGCTTTGTCATTGCAGCTGCTGGTGCCACCATTGCCAAACATGGTGGCCGTGGTGTGTCATCCAAATCAGGTTCTTCTGATTTGCTTGAACAGGCAGGAATTAATCTTGACCTGAACATGCAACAAACTGAACGCTGCATCCGTGAAATGGGGGTTGGCTTCCTGTTTGCACCGAATCACCATAAAGCGATGAAATATGCTGCTGGTCCGCGTAAAGAACTCGGCTTTCGCAGTATTTTCAACCTGCTTGGCCCGCTCACCAATCCGGCCGGTGTGAAACGCTTTGTGATTGGCGTATTTTCCACTGAACTTTGTCTCCCAATGGCTGAAGTATTGAAACAGCTGGGCGCAGAACATGCCATGGTAGTGCATTCCAAAGATGGCTTAGATGAAATCAGTCTTGCCTCTTCAACTTATGTGGCTGAACTGAAAGATAGTGAAATCACGGAATGGGAAATTCAGCCTGAAGCAGTCGACATTGAATCGCAAACTTTAACCGGCCTTTCTGTAGATAGTGCAGCTGAAAGCCTGGCTTTAATTAAAGATGCTTTAGGCAAGAAAAAATCTGCAATCGGTGAAAAAGCGGCAAATATGATTGCACTCAATGCCGGTGCAGGTATCTACGTTTCAGGCTTGACCCATAGCTATAAGCAAGGTGTTGCTTTGGCACATGACATTATCTATGGCGGTCAAGCTTTAGAAAAAATGGGCATTTTGTCTGAATTCACCAAAACTTTAAAAGAATACGAAGCTTAAGACGGTAGGACAAAGATCATGGTAGATATCGCAAATACAATTTTAGGCAAAATTGTCGACCGTAAGCAGGAAGAATTTGCTGCCCGCCTTAAGCAACACAGCTATAAAGATGTAGAAGAACTGGCACAAGCAGCAACACCTGTACGTGGTTTTGCGCAGTCTTTACAACACAAGCGTCCAGGTGTGATTGCAGAAATCAAAAAAGCCTCTCCTTCTAAAGGCGTGATTCGTGAGAATTTTAATCCTGCTGAAATTGCCCAGCAGTATGAGCAAGCTGGCGCAGCCTGCCTGTCTGTACTGACAGATGTGGACTTTTTCCAGGGTGCAGACGAAAATATCCAGATTGCCCGTTCGCACTGTGCCCTGCCGGCATTACGCAAGGATTTCCTGATTGACCCTTATGGCGTGATTGAAGCCCGTGCCCTGCATGCAGACTGTATTCTTTTAATTGTGGCATGTCTGTCTGACCAGCAACTGGAAGAAATGTCTAAAACCGCATTCGAACATAATCTGGATGTACTGGTTGAAGTACATGATGAAGATGAGCTGGAACGTGCACTGAAACTTTCAGAACGTTGCTTGCTGGGTGTAAACAACCGCAATTTAAAAACCTTTGATGTCGATTTAAATACATCGCTGCGTTTGAAAAAATTGCTCGAACCCTCACGTTTATTGGTGACTGAAAGCGGCATTGCCACACCAGATGATGTCCACATGATGCAAGAACATGATATTCATGCCTTCCTTGTGGGTGAAAGTTTTATGAAACAGCCTCGTCCAGATCATGCCTTTACGGCATTATTTGGTCAGCCTGAAACTGTTTGATGAATAATTAAGATTATGAGTAAACATGATTCTTCGCTTTCGAAAGATCAGTACAATTTACTGAAATCTTTTAAAAAGCAAATCACTAATCCGCATTCCTCGAAGATTACGAAGCAGCCTGAGCCTGTGCAAAAGACTGCTGAACAAGAGCAGGAAGATGACTTCGCACTTTTTCAAAAGCAAATGCAAGGTGTCAAAAAGATGGACACCAGCAACATTGCAAAACTTGAAAGAGCGTCAAAGAAAAAACCGGATGCACAAACTTTAGCGAAACGAGCAGCTGCGACCGGCCCTATGCAAACCGATCAGGCAGAGTTGTCTGATACACAGGCCATGCTCAATCCGGTAGCCAGTCAGGCGACTTTAAGCTATCGGATTGCAACTTTGCAGCATAAAGTATTTGAAGATTTAAAAGCAGGTAACCTGCGCTGGTTTGAAGCGGTTGATTTGCATGGCTGTACGGTGGAAGAAGCCCGTGTTGCGGTGCTCCAGATTATTCAAATGGCCAAAGACGAAAATCAGAATGTCATTAAAATTGTGCACGGCAAAGGTCCTGAAGCCATTTTAAAGACCTATGTCAATGGCTGGCTGCGTCAGCACCGTGATGTTTTAGCCTTTGTCAGTGCACCTGAAAAGCAAGGTGGCACCGGTGCTGTTCTGGTTCTGCTAAAACGTGCAGAAAAGAACCCAAAATTCAAACAGTAATCGGAATTTTTCTCTAAAACAGGGCATTGTAGCGGTTTTCTGCTACAATGCCGTCCTTGTTCAATATCAGTGTAAGTGAACACGTCTTATGTCTATGCAGCAATCCTACGCCAACATTTTAACTGCCGTTGGTGAAGATCTTAATCGTCCTGGTCTTAAAGATACGCCAATGCGTGCTGCTAAAGCTTTTTCGTATTTAACGTCTGGATATAGCAAAACTTTAGAAGAAGTGACCAATAATGCGGTCTTCCCTTCTGACAACCGTGAAATGGTCCTGGTCAAAAATATTGAATTCTATTCACTTTGCGAACATCATTTATTGCCGTTCTATGGCCGTGTGCATATTGCCTATTTACCTGAAGGCCAGGTTTTAGGTTTATCCAAATTTGCCCGTATTACTGAAATGTTTGCGCGCCGTCTGCAAATTCAGGAAAACCTGACCCAGCAAATTGCTGAAGCTGTGGCTGAAGTGACTCAAGCACGTGGTGTTGCGGTAATGATTGATTCTGCGCATATGTGCATGATGATGCGCGGTGTAGGCAAACAGGAATCGACTACCCGTACTGTCTCTTTTGTGGGTGATTTTAAAACCAATAAAGATGAACGTCGTGAATTTTTGGCTGCCTTGCCTGAAAGCTATTAATTTAATTCTAAAAAAAAGCCTCAATAGCGATTGAGGCTTTTTTTGTGTGTGGTTAAATAACACCGTACAAAAATTGATATCTCCTGATTGAAGCACACATATTAAGGACCTCTCATGTCGCAAATTCTGTTAGCAGGACAAGGCTTAACGCACGCTGAAAAATCAATTGATTACCCCCGCCCTGACCGTTTGGTTCAAGGCAATCCTCAACGTGAAACGTATAGCCTGTATGAACATCCCAATATGGGCTGTGGCATCTGGCATTGTGAAGTCGGTTGCTGGAATATTCAGTTTGCCGACAACAAACAGGAGTTCTTTCAGGTGATTGAAGGTATCGTTCGCATCCACGACCAAGCGACCGGAACTTATATTGAAGTGACTGCTGGAAATGCTGGGATTATTCCGCCCAGCTTTAAGGGAAGCTTTGAAGTGCTTGAAGCTGTGAAAAAATACTACGTGATTGTCGAAGCCTGACTTTAAAAAATATAACTCACCATAAATTTTCAAATAAAAAACTCCCTGAATATGAGGAGTTTTTTATTCATCGATTTGATTTTTCCAGATTAAGAACTCGCAACCTGCTTGGTGACTTGAATACAGTTTCGGCCATTATTTTTTGCTGCATAGAGTGCTGCATCTGCTGCATCCAGAAAACGCTGATAGTCTGGATGACCATCATATAATGCACAGCCGATACTGACTGTAAAATTAAAACTGATGCCCATGCTGGTACGAATGGTAGTTTCCTGAATCCGGCTACGGACCTGTTCTGCAATCTCTTGTGCCCGAACCAAATCGCTATCTACCAGCAACAATAAAAACTCTTCCCCACCTGCACGGAATGCATAATCACTGCCCTTAATGGAAGTGAGCAGGACTTCACCAATAAACTTTAAAGCTGAATCACCCGCTGCATGGCCGAATTTGTCATTAATCCGTTTAAAGTAATCGGCATCTATGGCCAGCAAAGACAAGGGGGCATTATGTTTACGGGAAAAATTAATTTCACGCGAAACAATGGTATGTAAATAGCGTCGATTGAGCAGTTGAGTGAGGGAATCACTGCCCGAGTCGATATAGTCAGCCACCTGAAACAGCTGATCGACCAGATGCTGAATCTCCCTGTTATTTTCACGAATATGCTGGATCAGCTGAATGGCCTGCTCTCTTTCAGTGGCATTTAAAACTTGCTGGCTCAGCAGATCAATCTGGTGAATACGGTCAATAATGGTCGAGACCTGCTCGGTCCCGGTAAATGCATAAGCAGCTTTATGGATAAACCATAAGCCAAATTCAGATTTTGACAGCAAGGGATGTGTAAATTTCGGCTCATCCGAAAATACCTTAAACATCAGTTCATTTTCCCAGTCTAATAATGAGCTGCGTTGCTTGTCCTTTTGCGCCGACACATCCTGCATGGCAGAAAATAAACGATAGGTATGTTTTGTGTCATTATTTTTTTCCAGATTGACTTCATAGGAGCGACACATAATTTCCGAAGCAAAACCCAGTATCTGCACAATATACGCTGCAATGGTCAGACGGTTTTCTTGCGTCTGCTCGGTCTGAAGCAAAAAGACTTTCTTTTCAATTTCACCGATACCCCGCATAATCAGCCAGGATGGAATGCCGATACGCGCATGGACTTTACCCACCATCAGCTGCTTTTCGACAATCTCGATAAAGTTCTGCTGCAAGGGTACATTAAAGCAATCGATTAACCATTGATTCAGCGTGGTTTTTAAGCGGTTCTGGACCATATCATCAGATAAGAAATAGGATGCTTCCTTTTCCTGCATGATATCTTTATAAAACTCATCGACTAGGGTCTGGGAATGTGCTTGAATAAATTGAAAAGTATCGTTTAAATCAGTTGTTGAAAAGTCCTGGCAAACCGACTTCCATTGTGCGGCAAGCACAGCAATACTTTCAGTATTCATACAATTGATTCCAACAGCTTTTGAATATGAGGGAGATGTTTAGATGACTAATATAACAAATTTTAATAAAAATAACTTTGTGAACTATTCGATGTTTTTTCATAAGTAATGAGAAAAAATAAATTTATTTTTATAAAGTATTAAAAAAAACGTACATAGCCCAGACTGGTTTTCATCCAGTCCTTATGATCTTGTTGCTGATATTGCCAATTAAAACGAATGACATTTTGCGGATTCAGGACATATTGCCACTGGGTGTTCAGTTTAAGTTGCCATTGCTTGGAATCTTCCCAATACGGTAATTCCAGCTGTAGCAGACTATTGATGTGATCTGACCAGATATTTTGACAACCTATAGTCGGTCCCATCCCGACACGCCAGCCCTGATCTAAAGCCTTGCCGGTCTGTATATGGTTTTGCAGTTGCATATAGCACAAATGTTCACGTGCCGGGTTTGCATAGCTATAGCCCATCTGAACCTGTAAATTGGCAATCCCGTGCTGTTCCTGCTCACTGAACTGACCATTTTGTTCCAAAGCTTCCTGCTTCCAGCCAAAGTTAAAACCCCAGCTCAGTGGCATTTTAAATGGAGTTATAGGGTTATAAGAATTCACGCTCAGAACATCAAAATGCTCCAGTTTCAACTCATCATCACGATACTGAATTGAACCATCCCAAAATAGCAACTGCGTACCCGTCCTGAAGCCCCCTTGCGGATCAATCAGGTCATGATAAGCCTGACGATGTCCCAACTCGACGAACTTCTCACCCTGTAACTCCCCCATATTGACCAAAAAATGACGGGCATCATGTGCTTGAGTAGGGTCTACTTTAGGGCGTTGTGGTTGTTGGCGTTGTTTTTCCAGATCTATTTCACTGCGCATACTCAATAGCTGGCGCAAGCGTGGCTGGGCAAAAACCGGCTCAACTTTACGCCCGATAAATTGCAGGTATAAATCATCATAGGCCATTTCTAAAATCTTGGCTTTATCCAAGTCCTGATACGCCTCCATTTGCCTAGACATTTCTATAGGTTCGGCAAAAGCGACTTGATGCGCCACTTTAGCCAGACTTTTGCCATGCTGTCTGGCTTGCGATAACAGCTGGGTTTCTAAAGCCGGTCTATAGATCGTTTCCTTGACCAAACCCTGCCGCTCAATGGCTTTTATGGTTTCAACAGGAATGGCTGCGACTTTAAACTGTTGTTTTAAATTCAGCGCTGGACGAACCAGATCAAGGAGCCCCAATAAACTATAGGCACAGTTATCACTGACAAAATAATAAGGAAAACTCACATGTTTCATTTCCCAAATGTGCTGCACTAAAAATCGGGTTTCGTCAGGAGTTAAGCTAAGTTCATATTCCCACAAATCCCGACTTTCCAGATCCCCATATTCCTTGACCTTACGGTAATAAGGCATTAAGGAATATTCCCCCGGATACTGTCCGGTTAGGCCATTCCAGGCAAAAGACCAGCCTTCGCCCTCGGTGACTGTGGCTGCATAATTCACGGCGTAGGATACCAAATTCAGCTGTTTCTGATCTTGGGGATCCAGGCGCAGTAAGGTATGCCCAAACATCGAACTGGGATTACCCATAAAGTCGGTGGCATAGATTAGTGTGGCTTTATAAGGCTTGATTTGACCAATCCAGTCGTCTAGTTCCGGACAAGTGACCACTGGTAATTGCTGTTCAGAAATATGCAGTTGCTGCATTAACCACTGGCTACGTGCAGGAAAACGGCAACGCAGCGACTGATTCGGCGCTGCGGGTTGAAATAAGGCCTGAATATTGGCCTGCAATTCCTGTTTTAAATCAACTTGACCATTTGGCGATAAGAAATAACCTGCATAGCTGACTTCACTTTGCCCTTGTTTATCAGCATACATGAGTCTGAGCCAGGTGATGTCTTGGTCTAGTTTTTGTTGTGCTGCACGTTCCATGTAGGGCTGAGCGATATGAGCTTCAACGCTTTCAACAGCTGTTGCCGAGTAGGTCATTGTGGAAAAGGTTAAAGCAAAAACGAACGCAAGTGATTTCATGCAAATTGGGTATTTATCTTTTATTCAAGAAGAAATGTAAAATAAGAAAAAACCCCGTCAGAATGACAGGGTTTTGTGTTTATCTATTATACGTAGGCTTTCAACACTTCATCTTTAGCCATCACCGCTTGCAAAGAAGCAAGTACCTGAAGTGAATCGTGATTTTCTGCAGCATAAATTTTAGTGAAGTTTTGTTTAGAAACCGCAAAAAAACGGGCTTTGTCTTGTGCTTTGATATTTAAAAGCTCAGCCAGTACATTCAGGCTTTCCCCTTCTCCAACGGCCATATCACGTGCCAAAGATTCAGCATTTTCATTGGTGAAAGTCACCGCTTGAGCAGTTACCGTACCTGTACCGCTACAACCTAGCGTACCAAAGGTAATACCGAATAACTGGTTGGCAAAAAGTCCATTGGTTGTTGCGGCAAGAATTTTAGGCACCTTACCCGATTGACCTGCCCAGACTTGAGAACCGATACCACAACCTGCATCTCGATCTGCAAATGCTGCTGTAGAACCGAGGGCTACAACTGCAGCTAAAGCTAATTTTTTCAACATGGTTATTCTCCAAAATTTATTATTCAAGCGTTCTAATTCTTCACCATTGTGTAAATTTTATTACACCTCTGTAAGATAGCGGCAACTTTCTTATAACGCAAAGCAATTTATCCTAAAGTTATTTTCTACTATATAAACCATCGAATTTATTTATTTTTTAAAGTCCAAACCCCATCTTTACTGCGATTACCCAGTATTTTTAGCACCAGAACCAGGCTCAAGAGCAGCAGTAAATACCAGGAACCCATCTTGCCCCAGCCGACCATATGCCAGGCATCGACCTGACTGGGGTACAGCCAGATTCTGTAAAAAGTACTGATATTTTCTGCAATCCAGATTATAAACGCTAAAACAATCAGTACGGGCAACATCGGGAGTTGTAGCTGATGCTGTTGCAACTGGAAGCGAATTCTGGTTTTGCAGAAAATGATCACGCTCCAGGCGAAGAGAAACAGGCGGATATCGGGAACAAAAAATTTACTCATGAAGTTGATATAGGAAAAAACCGCCAGAACCAGCATGTTCGGAAAGCTTGGCAGTTTCTCAAAGGACACCTGAAACAGTCTGAGTGAGCGTGCAAAAAAACTGCCCACTGCCGAATACATAAATCCGGCAAATAAGGGTACGGTCAGTATTTTAAACACCGCCGGCTGTGGATATTGCCAGGATGCTATCTGCGGATGGGTCAGAAAAATTTCCATGCCCATGGCCATGATATGGAACAAGGCAATAACTTTGGCTTCGGCCCACGATTCCAGTTTTAAATACAGCAAACAGACCTGAATGATCAAGGCATAGAACAATAAATAATCATATCTGAAGAAGCCGTAAAACTCCTGATTGCCCATAGAGGCGCTAAGTGCAAAAGCAATCAGCAGCAATATCCCAAATAAGGCAGCCGAAGCTGCCTTATTTGAGAACTCAAAACATGATTTAAAAAAACTGATCAAGGTTGAATCCTAATAATGAATTAACTCATACAGATTTAAAGATATTTAGCGCTGTATTCATGCACCGTATCAATAAACACTTTAGGATTAGCAGGATCAACCCACTGGGTAATACCATGGCCCAAATTAGCCACATAACCTGTTTTTTCACCACCCGCATAAGCATCATCCAGCATGGCTTTGGTGGCTTTTTCAATCGATGCAGCGTTACCATATAAAGTGGCCGGATCGAGATTGCCCTGTAATGCAGCACGGCCATTCACGGTTTGACGTGCCACGTTCAAAGATGTAGTCCAGTCCAAACCAAAGGCATCAGCACCAGTTGCCACCATAGGTTCAAGCCACTGTCCACCACCTTTGGTGAATAAAATCACCGGAACTTTACGTCCGTCTTTTTCACGTTTTAAACCAGCAACAATTTTTTGCATGTAATTCAGTGAAAATTCGATATATTCACGATGTGCCAGCGCACCACCCCAGCTGTCAAAAATCTGTATCGCTTGCGCTCCAGCATCAATTTGCGCATTTAAATAATCAATCACAGCAATCGCCAAGCGGTCCAGCAAAGCATGTAACACTTCAGGCTGTGCATACATCATCTGTTTGGTATAGCGAAATTCCTTGCTGGAACCGCCTTCCACCATATAAGTGGCCAATGTCCACGGGCTACCCGAGAAACCGATTAACGGCACTTGACCACCCAAGGCTGAACGGATGGTGCTGACTGCATTCATCACATAATCAAGATCGGATTTGGCATTAAAATTGGGTAAATTCGCCACATCTTGCTCGGTACGGATAGTCTTATGGAATTTTGGACCTTCTCCCGCTTCAAAATACAAGCCCAACCCTAAAGCATCCGGCACGGTTAAAATATCTGAAAATAGAATGGCCGCGTCCAGGTCATAACGACGCAAAGGCTGTAAGGTCACTTCACAGGCAAAATCATTATTTTTGCACAGGGAAAGGAAATCACCTGCTTTGGCACGTGTTTCACGATATTCAGGCAAATAACGTCCTGCTTGACGCATCATCCAAACTGGTGTGGTATCTACCGGCTCACGCAATAAGGCCCGCAGAAAACGATCGTTTTTTAGCGTCGTCATTTACTTTCCCATCTCATTTTTAATCTTCGAACCATCATAACAAAAAGGTCGAAAATTTAGTAACTTCTCTTGCAGCTAAAAATCGATCACGTTAAATGTAAAATTTTTTTTACACAAAACAAATACTGCATCTCCTCATTTTTTCTGCAATACTTGCCTAGTTTTGTCACATAGTTAATGAATAATTCTTAAGGTTGAATTACATGTACGTTCGCACATTACTCGCCATGAGTTTAAGTTGCATTTTTGCGGGTACAGCGTTTGCCGCATCTACTGCTGAACAACCATTAAATCCTCAAAAGATTGCGAATACGGCGGTTCAAGATCCGATTGATCCACTGGCAACCGATGCCGCATCTGGTGCTGCAAGCACTGCGAATGCACAGATTACCCCACAAGAACAAAATGACCTGAACAAGGCCTCGCAAACCCTGCAAGATCTTCAAAATACTGAAGATAATAATGCTGCGATTGGTGCTGCACCGACTACAAAAACACTGAGCACGCCAACTACTACTCCTGCTTCTGCGAAAGCCTCTTGGACCTTAGAAGGTTTAAATAACGCTACATGGTATGACAATATTGGTAAAGGCCAATTCCCTGTTTATGCACGCGCTCATGTGATGCTCAACAATGCCCATGCTTCTCCGGGTGCAATTGATGGTGCAAGTGGTAAAAATACCCTGAAAGCCATTGCATCCTTCCAGCAAATCAACGGCATTAAACCGACAGGTATTTTAACTCAGGAAACTTGGGATGCTTTGATTGCTCGCCAAGGTGCTAAGCCTGCATTTATTGAATATACGATTACCGATGCAGACCTGAAAGGTCCTTATGCACAAACCATTCCGCACGATTATGCCCTGCAAGCCAAAATGAAAGGCTTGTATTACACACGCGTAACGGAAATGCTGGGTGAAAAATTCCATATGGATGAAGACTTTTTGAAAAAGTTAAATCCTAAGGCAACCTTCAAAAAAGCCGGTGAAAAAATTATCGTTGCTAATATCCGCAATGAAGTTCCAGAAGATATTCATCTGATCGTTGCACATAAAGGTGCGAAACAACTGTACTTATTTAATAGTCGTAACCAGATGATTGGCTCATTCCCTGCCACAATTGGTAGCTCAGATACTCCATCCCCTACAGGCACCTATAAAATTACCGGTGTAGCGCAAAACCCATGGTACAGCTATTCACCAAGTAACTTTATTCAAGGCAATAATACAAAACCGCTTTCTTTACCACCAGGTCCAAATGCTCCTGTCGGAAACATTTGGATCGGTTTAAGTAAAAAATCATTTGGTATCCACGGTACACCAAATCCATCTGCAATTTCTAAAACTGCATCGCATGGCTGTATCCGTTTAACCAACTGGGATGCTAATGATTTGGGTAAAAAAGTCAAATCGGGTGTCACAGTTAAATTCCTGGAATAATCCCTGCACCCTGTATGAAGAAAAGCCTGCATCTGTTGCAGGCTTTTTTATAAACTGCTGCCTCAACAATATAAACATCATCGTTTCAAAAACAGGATGACTTGTTGCCGTTTTATGATTTCTATGTCATTTTCAAACCATTAAAATAAGTTCATGTTTAAAATAATGATAGGAGCATCAATATGAATGCTTTTTTACACCCCAGTGACAACCGCGGTCATGTAAAAATGGGCTGGCTTGAGTCTAAACACAGCTTCTCATTTGGTAGCTGGTATAATCCCAAACTCATGGGTATCAGCGCCTTGCGTGTAATTAATGATGACTTGATCGCAGCGCATAATGGTTTTGGCACCCATCCACATGACAATATGGAAATCTTGACCTGTGTGCTTAAGGGAACGATTTCTCATAAAGACAGCATGGGTAATGAAGGTGGAATTTCTGCCGGTGAATGGCAGCTGATGAGTGCCGGCACAGGTGTTCAGCACAGTGAAATTAACCAGGGTGATGAGCTGGTTCATTTATTGCAGATCTGGATTATTCCAAATGAACGTAATGCAGAACCAAACTATCAACAAATCAAATGTGACCCACATGAACAGCCGAATCAATGGCATTTGATTGTTGGCCCTAACGAAAATGCACCGATGCATATTCGTCAGCAAGCCGAAGTTAAAACTGCAGTGATTAACCAGGGTCAAAGCCTAAACATCGAAGCGACCCAATATATTAATTATGTGCATGTTATTTCGGGTTCAATCAAGATTGCAGAGCATACGGTAGAAGCTGGCGGCGCCATTGCCTTTTTAGAGGCAAGTCAGATTGAAGCTTTGCAAGATGCTCAAGTCATCTGGTTTGATTTGCCTGAACTGCAAGATTAAAGTCATTTTATACCTCCAATTTCGAGATGATTACTGTCAGGTAGTCATCTCGATATATTTAAATAAAATAATAAAATTAATGATTTACTCAAATTTAATTGTTGTTTATAGCCTGTCTTATCGATCTATACAAAAATATAAATCTAACCAATCAGCAGCACTTTTTTACCCAAATCAACTGCTTTTTAGGCGAAAATCAAGCTTGTCGTTTGTATGCAATTACACGATAAAAAGCCCTTTAATCAGTCAGGACTCGTCTGGCCACACCATTTCAAAAACTTAAATAAGGTCCAAAATCTTTGGAATTGGTTTTTAATAATCCTATTAGAGAACATCCATATGAACCAAATTTTGAATGTCGATACCGCTCAACAACAGGCTTTGCTTTTTTTATTAGATTTCTTAAAACAACGACACTATCAGTTTACCGCCATTACCCCACTTTCCCATCAACGTATTCTGAGCCGAAAAAGACAAGAAAAGAACACCCTAATTACGCTTCGAGATATATTTGGCTGGAATTTGGCATTTGCCGAAACCGATCTTGATCCAGCACTTTTTGAAATTCTAAAAGAAAATCGGCTCATCCATTTTCAGGATCATCAATGGCTGAGTGATATACGTGTCGCTTCGCTTGATCGTGAATTATTTATTCATTCAAGTTTCCCAACCCTTCAACACGATTCGGTATTTTTTGGTCCCGATACTTACCGCTTTGCATACCATCTTAAACAATATTTAGCAGCTCGGCCCCATTCACTTAAACGTGCTGTGGAAATGTGCTGTGGCAGTTCGGCTGCTGCTATTAGTATGACTAAACATTATCCCGACTTTAGTGAAATAACCGTGTCGGATCTTAATCCGAAAGCATTATTGTATAGTCAAATCAATGCCAGCTTTGCAGGTTTAAATAATATCACTCCGGTTTACAGCAATTTATTTACTCATCTTGCAGGACAGTTCGATCTTATTTTGGCCAATCCACCTTATTTAATGGATGCAGATCAGCGTCAATATCGTCATGGTGGAAATCAACTCGATGGTAGTGAACTCGCCTTCAATATTGTAAAAGAAGGCATTCAGCGGCTTAATCCTCAAGGATGTTTATTTTTATATACGGGTGTAGCTATTCGTCCAGACGGTAACCCTTTTTTACAACAGCTTGAAAAATTAATACTGTCTCAACCGAATATCCGCTGGTGTTATGAAGAAATTGATCCTGATGTTTTTGGTGAAGAACTGGATCAGCCTGCTTATCAGCAGATTGAAAGGATTGCTTTGGTTTTGGTGAAGGCGGAATTGATGGATTAAAAGCGGCTGCAATATTGAAAAACTTTAAAAGGCGTTTAGCTAAAATCGAAACTATTAAAAAATAAAGCGACTACAGTTAAATCAGTCGCCGCTTTTCCACCTATTCTGTTTTAGGATAAATTAGGAAGCTATAGCTGAACTGTATCAATGACAGTCGGCTCTGCAATATCATCGACACGTTTTTTTAAATTGGGACCCGGCGGGACTTATTCATCAGCGCATCGTCAAATTAACTCCAAAATATCAGCCTGTTAAGCCTGCTGTATCAGCCAGTCTTTAAATGCACTCAGCTTGGGTAAAGTCCGACATTCTTCTCTGTAAACAACATAATAGGCCAAGGTGCAAGGACATTTTATTTCTGGATACAGGCGGACCAGACGCCCTGCTCTTAAATCATCATAGACCATGACACTTCTCGCGAGTGCTACTCCTTGACCATTAATTGCAGCCTGTAATACCGTAGCTGAATTATTGACTTTGAGGCCCCGTGGATTATCACTCATTAATGATCTGATGAAAATGCAGCCATGTATCCCAAGTCGTAAAACCAGAGTGATGATCCATTGAAAGATCATGAATTAAAGGTAAATTTAACAATCCTTCAGGAGACTTTAATTGCTCTAAATGTGCCTGATAAAAGCTGGGTGAACAGACGGGGAAACGTTTCTTCTCCCATTAATTTTTCAGCGACAAGTCCAGACCAGCTTCCACTCCCATTGTCGGGTTAGCCTGTTCTTTCAGTGCTGGAGCTTTATTGGATATTTGGGGGATGGCAAATCATGAATATTGCTCTCCTGCCTTGGATTATTCTCTCGGCCTTATCTCTGTTATGGCTGCATAAAAAAGATGCAAAAGCAATTTAACTACTGGAAGGAAAAAATATACCCCTTCATATTTTATGAGGTCTGTGAATATAGAAACTTCTACATGACAAAAACAGTTTGAAATTTACATCTCAACTGCAATTTACGATTTTCAGCGTAATTCCGATAAGATTGGAATAGCTTTTATGTTAAGACTCTGATGAGTTCTAGCGAACAAGGATTGCTTTTCTTGTTATTCTTTTTAGTATTCTTCAAACTCTTTGTAAATGCTTTTCACTACTAGGATGTAATCAGCATTATCCACAGCTATTTGAATCAGATGATGTTCTGTCTGTTACCGAGTATAGTTCTTGTTCATCACTGACCATACATGGACTTGGATAAAGCACGATACATCAGAAAGAAAAAACCAACTGATGCATCGCTCACGAAATTAGTATTCGTAGTTATTATCGATAGACCATTCCTGTAACTTTCCAAACAAGATCTGGTCATTAAAGAGCAAGTCATTTTTTGCAAGTACTTTACTCTCATCTGTTGGACAGAAACCATCATCACAGTCTGAATCGACGACCCAACAACCACGGACAAACAGGATTTCATTTCCTTCTTGCTCCAGCTGTTTTTTCACCCGTTGAATTGCTTCATCGATGTTTTTTGCGCCTAAATAAGCTGTCACATACGCATAAGATTCCGATGGATCAGATGCCTTTTTAAATTCAATGCCTACACAAAAAAGATATTTTTTCATTATCGACTCCTGATTGATATGAATTGTCTGATTCAATTGGTTCAATTCCATGAACAGCTTCATGATTAACATACCGTATCTTTATTCAGCAGACCAGTAAGAACTCCCACTGATCTGTGTTTAAAACTTAATACGCCAATTTCAACAGCAGTCTAAATAGCCCTGCAACCAAGGCCAAGCTTAAAAAACCAGCCAGCCATAAGCCAATAAACCATTTCAATTCAGAAATTTTCATTCAGCCTCCTTAATGATAACCTTCATCACCCACACGCACTTTATCCCTGAAAATCCAATACGATAGTCCGGTATAAATAAGAATGATCGGAATTAAGATCAATGCGCCAATAAGGGCAAATAATTGACTACTGGCAGGTGCTGCAGCCTCCCAGATAGTGATGGATGGTGGAATGACATAAGGCCATAAACTAATCAGAAAACCGCTATAAGCGAGAATTACCAGAGCCAAAGTATAAATGAATGGCAGGAACTCTTTGCGCTGCTTACAGGCTTTGATTGCCAGGAAAGTAAACAGCAGAACCAGTACGGGAACCGGGCTAAAATAAAAGAGTTGTGGTTGACTGAACCAGCGCGCTGCAATTTCATGATGAAGCAAAGGCGTATAAATACTGACACAGGCAAAAATCAGCAATAATGCGATGAGCAGTTTTGGCATCAGTTCAAACATGCGATTCTGCAGCATTTTTTCGGTTTTAAAGATCAACCAGCCACATCCCAGGGTTGCATACAGTACAACCACACTTAAACCAGTAAACAGGGAAAAAGGTGTTAACCAGTCCAGACCACCGCCAGTATAGATACCATTCGTGGTTTTAATGCCCTGAATGTAGGCACCCAAAATCACGCCCTGAAAAAAAGAACTGAGGATTGATCCCCAAATAAAAGCTTGATCCCAAAGAGATTTGGTTTTATTGGCCTTAAACCGGAATTCGAAGGCAACGCCCCGGAAAATCAGCGCAATCAGCATCAGAATAATGGGTATATACAGAGCCGATAACACAGTGGAATACACCAAGGGAAATGCAGCAAATAATCCTGCACCACCCAGTACCATCCAGGTTTCATTACCATCCCAGACAGGCGCGACGGTATTCATCATAACATCACGTTCCTGGCGATCGGAAATAAAAGGAAACAGGATACCGATACCGAGGTCAAAGCCATCCAGCACGACATAGATCAGCACTCCTAATCCAATAATTAGAATCCAAATTAATGATAAATCGATCATTTTTGATTCTCCTGAGATTGTGTAGAACTTACTTGATCCAGATCGTTTTCCTCATCAATCGTACTTAAAGGACGTTTTGATGCCTGTATGACCGCCTGATCACTATGTGGTGCCGAATGTATAAACTCCGGACCTTTACGCATCAGTTTCAGCATGTAGAAAATGCCAACACCAAACACAATAAAGTAGACCATTACAAAAATGATCAGGGTTAAACCCACCTGCTCTGCTGAAACGGGAGAAAGAGTATCTTTGGTCCGTAAAATGCCATAAACCACCCAGGGTTGACGACCGACTTCAGTGGTAAACCAACCGGCGAGTAAAGCGATAAATCCAGATAAACCCATGTATAAGGAAAATTTATGGAACCATGGTGTTTCATAAAATTTTCCGGTTTTTCTTAACCATAAACCGATGATGGCCATCAGCATCATCAGTACTCCCAGTCCGACCATAATCCGGAAACTCCAGAATATGACCAGTGAGTTTGGACGGTCTACAGGGGCAAATTCCTTTAAGCCTTTGACTTCACCATTTAAGCTATGCGTCATAATCAGACTGCCCAGATTCGGAATACCGATCGCATACTTGGTTTCTTCAGCCTGCATATCTGGAATACCAAATAGATATAAAGGCATGCCATGATCTTTATTGGTTTCCCAGTGTCCTTCTATAGCTGCCAGTTTGGCCGGTTGATGTTCAAGCGTATTCAGGCCATGCATATCTCCCACAAACATTTGTAGAGGTGCCAATGCCACAATCATCCACATGGCCATGGAAAATGATTTTTTTACCAAGGCATCACGACGGCCTTTTAATAAATGAAATGCGGCAGTGGCAGCGACAAGCAAAGCAGAAACCAGAAAAGAGGCCATTGCCATATGTGCTAATCGATAGGGGAAAGATGGATTAAAGACAATGGCAAACCAGTCTTTCGGGACAATAATGCCATTTTCTATAGTAAAGCCCTGAGGGGTTTGCATCCAGCTATTCGAAGACAGAATCCAGAACATTGAAATACAGGTGCCGATAGCCACCATCAGCGTTGCGAAAAAATGGGTTTTCGGTCCCACTCGGCCCCAACCAAATAGCATAATCCCCAGAAAACCGGCTTCAAGGAAAAACGCACTTAAAACCTCATAAGCGAGTAATGGTCCTGTGACACTGCCGGAAATCCGTGCAAATTCACTCCAGTTGGTGCCAAATTGATAGCTCATCACCACACCGGACACTACGCCCATACCAAAGGACAGGGCAAAAACCTTGATCCAGAACTTGAATAAGTCCCGGTATACTGGATCATTGGTTTTAAGCCAACGCCATTCCAGAACGGCCAGAAAACTGGCTAAACCAATAGAAATTGCCGGGAAAATAATATGAAATGATACGGTAAATGCAAACTGGATACGCGCCAGTTCCAGCGCGGTTAGCCCTAAATTCATGCTACCTCCTGCTGATCAATTGAATACAGGGAGGACATCAACGGCACTGATTGATGCAGTGAAACTGACACACCTTGCCGGACATTGATCCTCTGGTATAGAGATGCAACCCGTATACCGGATACGCTATAGACTTTTTTAAGGGCGAACGAAACCATTACGCTGTTAGCGAACAGCGAAAACTGAATTTTCATGATTAAAACTCTTTAAGATGTTGTGTAGTGCAAACAAAACAACTGTTTGACGTGACCAATCGTGTCCTAAAAAGTCAGAGGTGGTGCTCTGCCCTGCGGCAGCAAATACAGCTTCTGCAAGCTGAAATAGACATGCCGGAAGAACGACTGATAGAAATTTAGTCGAACCTGAATCCGGTCCAGAACTTCATCAATTCCCAGTTTAAATGGCAGTACCAAATCACCATAGACAGTGCAGTATTGGCACTGATGATTATGCTGATGGTGATCTTGGGATTGCTGAGGAATCAAATCCTTGAGCAGCTCATGATGAGCAGAGTGGGCATGATGATCAGCAGACGAAAGAAGATTGTGGGTAATCGACATACAGACCGGAGCAATGTGAAATTTTTCCGGCAGCAGAGGCTGTAAATATACTGCGATTTGCAGAAGTAAGACTGCAAATGCAATAAAAAATCCACTTCGCTTCAGCAAACTTTCTCTCGACTGGAATCGAATTAAGAGGGATACATTGAATAAAAACATGAAATTTCAGAATAAATCCCTACGTATTTACTCGACTTTTCACTTTATAAATATATAACATATAGCCAGTTTTGAAAAGCAAAAAAATTAAAAGAAAGGTGAATTAAATTAAAGACTTAAAATAAAAAATAAACTTATTCTATATAAACTGCCGAATAAGTTTATTTATTGACTAAAGAGTGTCCACAAAAAAATTTACTGAATTGAAATGCATGAAAGGAAATTTTAAATAAGAGACGCTATTTTTCGTTCTAGCCAAGAAAAGCGTTATGCATTCCTAATAGAGGTGTTTGAGGATTAAAAAATCTTGCCCCCTCGGACCAGCCAAACTTGTTTTATTTATTTAAATAAAACATCTCTTATTGCAGATTTAGCCTTTAGTTTTCGATACAAGGTAAGTCATTTTTCCACCAGGATTTCATGCCACCTTTTAACTGTGAGACCGAATACCCCATCTTGGCCAGTTTACGTGTCGCAGGAATGCTCCGGTGTGCTGATAAACAGATCGTTACAACAGGTTGATCTGTTTTGAGACCTAATGAGCATATTGCAGATTCTGTAAACCGGGTAATCGGCAAATTGACGGCACCTTCTATATGGCTGTGTTTAAATTCTTGCTCAGTTCGAACATCCACAATTTGTACATTTCCTCGTTGCTCCCATAATTTCTTTGCCGGAGTTTCAGGCACCTTGCCCCAAGGGACATACATCAGAATGTTAAACATGATTTTCCTCTATCAAAACAATTCTTATCTATAATTTATAAGAATATAGAATAAAAAATAACGATTAAAATCACTATAAATCAATATTGGATTGAACTCTAAGTTTATGCTTAAAAATAGATGATGCCTTCAAATCCAGCAGAAAAATAAAACCATGTTTAATAAAAGATTAGAATTAATAGACTTCTTTCATAAATCATTTTAGAAAATAAAATTGTTCGTAAAGCCAAAATTGAAAATAGATTTTAGTCGATATTAGATTCATGAGTGTGGCATGGATGCCACACGTTTCTCATCACGACAAGGAAGTCGTGTATGGGAAACAAAAGGTTTTTGTCTACTTTTGACCTTTCAAAAGTAGAGAGATTGCCTACTCAAAGGTATAAAAATAAAATCAATTAAATATGAGGCAGTGCTGATTTTAAAAATCTAATCTTAGATATTTTGATTTATGAAAGAGATCTAATGTAATAGCTTATTTTTTCAGTTCTAAATTTCATATTTTGTTATATTATAATTCATGCAATATCCATAAAAGCGTAGTGAAGTGCTCATAATGTTGGGAAGATTGTTGGGATTATCCGCAATCTTGTTACAGATCGCTGTGTTCCTGCAGCCTTTATTGCCAGAAAAGCACAGTGTTTTTTCGGTATGTAAAACTGTTGCCGTTGCATTAGATCTAGAAGTTAATAGCACTCACAAAACTCTTAATTTTCCAACATCCCATCCACACGTCCATCACACCAGTGCAGCAGATCAGAACGATGTACAGGTCGTCACCGACGTGCAGGATCGGCATGCACCACACCAACAGCAGAATGATTCACACACCACTCATGACTGCCAGTTCTGTCTGGTGCACAGCTATACCCTACCGCTACTGGACACCAAGCTCAGACCAGTACTGGTCAGAACTCAGACCTTACTTCTGTTCTTCAGTACCTCTGTCCCGCATGTACTGACCCCACCCGCTCCATGGTTCCTGATTCCTCAGGGCCGTGCTCCTCCTTTAACACTCACCCACTAAATCAACAGATGTGGTATCGCTGAGTAGTCTGCCTACGTTTGAATATCGATGCAGTATGGCTCTATCTATCGCATAGGCATCTCGTAACCCACATCTTCAGCCACAGTGGTCCAATCCGTAATAGGTGATCATGACGTTTAGTTTAACTGTGCTCAAACCTGCTTTGAGTTCAGTTGTTACTGTCTTAATTACCTTTGGATTTTTTTAAAGTGTTATTACAACTTTTTGATGTATCAATAAGGAGGAGATAATGATGAATCTACTTCAGCATGATCATGCACACTCGCAAAAAAATGATTTTAATAGCGGCTGTTGTCTGGATTTGGCGCAACAGATTGTCCGGATCAGACATGCCCTTAATATTTCACAGACAGAACTGGCAGCCAAACTGTGTATTTCTGCCCGTACCTTGGAGAGCTGGGAACGCGGAGTGCGTCATCCATCAAGTTCGGCACAGGCTTTGATCAAACTATTTATAAAGTCACCTCAATTTGTACTGGAAAATCTAGCTTGAGGATAATCGGGAATAATTTAAACCCTTATGATTATCATCAATTTAAATCACTATTGGTTTGGAAGACACTCCATGTTAATTGTAATTACATCCCAGAACCGGCGTCACATTACTCCACATGCTGGAAAATGTCGAAAATTCTGGAAATATGAATTAAAAGATGAAAAAGTGACTGACAAACAGCTTATTGAAGTGGAAAAAGAAGAGTCTTTTTCCCAGTCTGGGGAAGTACTCGAAAAACTTTTGCCTATGGACATATTTGTGACCACAGGAATCGGAGATCGATTACGAGAAAAGCTCAGAAATATTGGTGTACATGTCATCGTGACTACAGAAATTGAACCAGAACAATTTATCTGCGGTTTGGCTTCAACTAAATAAACAATTTAGATTCATATCATCTTTACTCATATAAAAGACCCTGCATCAGCAGGGTCTTTTATTTAAATTTTTAATTATTGAGTAGTATACGAACTATCACACCATGTGTAGCGGCAACGTAGCCTGAAATGTTTTTTATCCCGACTCAACCTAGCATAAATGCTGTATTCACAATATCGCACTATCATCTGACTTAAATCGCCTAGCTCTAACCACTCTATTCCAATGTAATTTTTTAAACTGGTTCAGTTCCAACATGCACACCAATGCATATACCCCAAATAGTTGGAATATCAGACATTTATTACCATTAAATACTTGTAATTTATACCAATCAGAATATTTTTAATAAGGGTAAAATTGAATAAGGCTATTTTGTGGGCATCGTTTCTGAATTTAAAAAATTTAATGCTGATCTTAAGAATCCGAACTGGTCGGTATCTTCAATTAGCTCTAACAATGAGCTAATTGTTAGTTTATGGGGACATAAACCTTTATTGTCTAAACACCCAACTGAAAGAAAACAGGTCTATCGTGACCGTATTGATAGATGGTCGTGCAATGGACGTAATGAGTTTAAGAGAAATCTTGATCTTGCTTTGGAAGAAAACTTAAAAATTAGACCAATTATAGCAATGCTCAATAACAGTTCTGATTTTCAAAATATTTTAGAGGGTAAAGATGGCAGCCAATACCCGAAAAGATTTAATGCAAAAACAAATTGGATTGGTGAATTAACTGTTTGGGACGGTACTCAATTTGAAATTGTATTTAGGCTTGATCAATAACTTGAACTTAAGCTAGGTTTTTATTCTGCTTATTATCGGCTTACCTTGCATAACCCTAAAAACAATAAAGCCCCGATCAATGATTAGGGCTTTATCTTAAATTTGGCGGAAGCGGTGAGATTCGAACTCACGGAGGACTCACACCCTCGTCGGTTTTCAAGACCGGTGCATTAAACCGCTCTGCCACGCTTCCATGTGCGCCATAATACGGATCTTTTTAAAAACTGACAAGTAAAAATTACAAGCAAACTATTCAAATGAATATTGTTTCACCAAATTAACTTTAAAAATTATAATTTGGCTGCCAATTCGGCACCCTCACGAATTGCACGCTTTGCATCAAGCTCTGCCGCCAGTTTGGCACCACCAATAATATGGTAATTCGCCAAGGTAAATTCATCCGCCGTTGGCATAATGTCTTTGACCGATTCCTGTCCTGCACACACTACCACAGTATCTACACGTAACAATTGATCGTGGCCATTGGTTTCAATCCATAAACCTTCATTGGTCACAGACTTGTATTGCACACCACGTAGCATCTTCACAGCGTGTTTTTTCAATTGCGCACGATGCACCCAACCTGTGGTTTTACCCAAGCCAATCCCCAGCGGTGTCGTTTTACGTTGCAAGAGATAAATTTCACGGACAGGATGAGCCACTTCGGCAGCTTGTATGCCACCCTCAGAAGTATAGTTCGGATTCGGATCAATGCCCCACTCCCGTTGCCAGTCAGCCAGAGGTTGCGGCTGTGACTGATGTTCAGGTTTTAATAAAAACTCGGATACATCAAAACCAATACCACCGGCACCAATCACTGCCACCCGATTGCCAACTGCTGCTCCACGTAACACTTCTGCATAAGACAACACTTGCGGTGCCTGACTACCTTCAATATTTAAGGCACGCGGAACAACTCCAGTCGCAACCACGACCTCATCAAAGCCTTCACGTTCCAGTTGTTCACGGTTCACTTTAGTATTTAAGCGCAGTTCTACCCCAGTTCTTTCAATTTGAACTTTAAAATAACGGATGGTTTCATGGAATTCTTCTTTACCCGGTACCACTTTAGCCAGATTGAACTGTCCACCCACCTCATGACTGGCTTCAAATAATGTGACTTTATGACCACGACTTGCAGCTACTGTTGCAGCCGACATGCCTGCCACACCACCACCAACAACAGCAATTTTTTTCGGTACTTTGGTTTTTACATACACCAGTTCCGTTTCATAAGCTGCACGTGGATTGACCAGACAGGTTGCACGTTTATTTTTAAAGGTGTGGTCCAAGCAAGCCTGGTTACAGGCAATACAGGTATTAATTTCATCTACCCGATTGGTGGCAGTCTTGCTGACCCAGAAGGCATCCGCCAACAATGGTCGCGCCATCTGCACCATATCGGCTTTTCCAGCAGCCAAAATGGCTTCGGCCGTTTCAGGCATGTTAATCCGGTTAGAGGCAATCACAGGAATAGCGACATGCTTTTTCACTTCTGCCGTGTAATCGGCAAATGCTGCACGCGGTACGGAAGTGACAATGGTCGGAATACGGGCTTCATGCCAGCCAATCCCGGTATTCAGCAAAGTAACACCGGCTTTTTCCAAAGCCTGTGCCACCGTAATCACTTCCTGCATGGTGTTGCCATCATGTACTAAATCGAGCATGGACAAACGGAAACAGATAATAAATTTTTCACCGACTTTTTCCCGAATGGCTTTGACAATTTCTACTGCCAAACGCATGCGGTTTTCAATGTCACCGCCCCAGTGGTCGGTACGCTGATTGACATGACGGCTTAAAAACTGATTCAGCAAATAGCCTTCAGAACCCATAATTTCCACACCATCATAGCCGGCTTTTTTGGCAATGCTGGCCGTGTGTGCATAATCCTCAATAGTCTCTAAAATCTGCTTTTCACTCATTTGACGCGGTTTAAAAGGTGAAATCGGTGACTTGATTGGACTGGCAGAAACCACAAAAGGCTGATAGCCATAACGGCCAGAATGCAAAATCTGCATTAAAATTTTTGCACCATGCTTATGTACAGCATGTGTGACCAAACGATGCGGCGCCACATCCGCCAAATTATTCATGGTACCGCCCGCAGGAAGCAACCAGCCCTGACGGTTTGGGGAAATCCCTCCAGTGATAATCAGACCCACACCACCTTTTGCCCGTTCGCCAAAATATGCGGCCAATTTAGGATAATTATAAAAACGGTCTTCCAGACCGGTATGCATGGAACCCATCACGACACGGTTTTTAATGGTCGTAAAGCCCAAATGTAGCGGTTTTAATATATTTGCATAGCGAGTTGTCATGATGAATCCTTTATATATTGGCTTTGCAACTTGTTGCATATTACTTTACCTATTTTTATTCTTTTGTTTATGACTTGTTTTACACATTGTCTGACGAAACAGTCAATTTTTCATAAAAAAAAAAGCGCAGTGCTTAGACTGCGCCTGAGATAGAACCCGTTATTTTTTATTATAATTCAGTTTTTTAATTTGTTTCTTGATTCCAGTATTTTAATTTGGAGGTATGACCAATCCCCACATTAAAGCTATTGGTCGGATCCAGTTTTTGATAATGATTTTTTAGTGCAGGCTTGGCCACATATAAATGCCCGACATTATGTTCTGCAGGATATTCAGCCCCGCGTTCATCCAGTAAACTCCACATTTGATGTTCTATGGCTAAAGGATCAACACCTTTTTTCACAATATAGTCCTGATGAAAGACATGACATAAAAAATGACCATAATACAGTTTATGGATAATCAGCTCATCCATTTCCTTCGGCAAAGTTTCTACCCATTCACGGTCATTACGGCGTAAGGCAATGTCCAGTGCGACAATATCTTCTACTTCTGAACGATGGGTGTCGCGATAACGAATGGCAGCTCCAGCTACAGCAAAACGATGTAAAAAGGCTTTACGTCCTTCTTCTTCGGTACAGTGGAAATAATTTCCAGTGTTATGAGATGAAAAATAGTGCTGTAAAAATTGCTGAACCTGTTCTACATCCTGATTTTCGATGCGCAGTACCAGATGATGCTCATACAAATCCCGGAACTCATTCATGCGTTTCGGTAAATGCGACGGTAAAAATTTGCTCAGCATTTGCAGGAATTTATCAGACAGCCCTTTCATGCCGACTTTTTCCAGGTAGCCATCGACCTTATCTTTCATGGCAAAAGCCGCCGGTACTTTGGCTGTTCCGAATTTTTCGATAAACATGAAGGTATCTTTGCCATATTCAGCACCAATATCGTAAGCCACCCGGTGAATATATTCGCCCGCAATCGGTAAACGCGCTAAACCCGTGAGTAGAAAACGGCGGATTGCGGTTAAATCTTGCTGGGTATTGGTGCCGACATAAAATACCTGACTGGGAATTTTTTCAAAGGTATCCAAACGTACCGCAAACACGCAGACTTTCCCTGCTGAACCTGACGCTTCATACAAACGTGATGGATCGGCATTAAAACGCGCAGGCGTGTTCTCATCGACTTGAGTCACGTCATGCGCATAACGATGATCTGAAGCACAGCAATGCTGATCATTTTTAATATCAGTCAATTGATATTGCTGATTTTCAAGTCGGGATAAAATTTCTTCTGGTGTTGAACCGAGCTGGATGCCCAAATGATTGATAAGTTCCAGTTGCCCCGATTCATTTACACGTGCATACAGGGCAAGTTCCGTATAGGCAGGTCCACGGCGAACCAGTGCACCACCCGAGTTATTGCAGACTCCACCCAAAACCGATGCACCTATACAGGAGGAACCAATCACCGAATGCGGCTCACGATTAAACACTGCCAGTTCTTTTTCCAGTTTGTCTAGTGTTGCACCGGGCAAACAAACCACTTGCTTCGCATCATTAATTACTTGAATGCCAACCAAGCGTCGAGTGTTGATCAGAATCACTGGACGGTCATAATCATCGCCAAAAGGGGTTGATCCACCGGTTAAACCGGTATTGGCAGCCTGCATAATCACAATACAGTCTGCGTCCACCGCAGCCTGCAAAACTTGCCACTGTTCCAGCAATGAACCCGGGACGACCACGGCCAGCACTTGGCCGGAACCGTAACGACGACCTTGACGGTATAATCGTGTGTCATTGTCATCCGTGAATACATGTTGCTTGCAGACAATGTGGATGAGTTTTTGAATGGTTTGCTGTGAATTTGATTGCCTGAACATATTTCTAATCCTTTTCTAAAGTCATTTTTAAGCTACTCGCCGCTCTTTTAATACGCTTTAGAAATATCATCATAACTAACATTTGATACACGAAAACGTCATCCGTTGCTGTTTGAGGCAGACTGAAATAGGACCTCAATGTTTCTGCGAGAGATTAATTTGTTTTGTTATTTGACGAGTTCAACGGATGACAAATGCCTTTGGTTACTTTGGGCAAAACCAAAGTAACAGCTGAGCTCCCAATAGGTGCTTTTTCACGATAAGACTCCGTCTAAACTCATCTTGCTTCAATTTATTATCTATATGCTTAACAGATACTGGGAGAAAAAATTACGAAGCTATTTTTCTAGAATTTATTAATTTATAAATTCTCAAAATCTCCCCTAACCCCTCTTTAATAAAGAGGGGAACTCCTTCTTTCCAAACAAGAGTTTAGGTAATCATCACTCAGCCAACTCTCTATCTAACTTCACCAAACAATCCGAAGTAATATCGGCAATGGTTTTGGCACCGGTCAGCGTCATTGCTACGCGCATTTCCTTATCAATCAATTCGAGCAGATTGGAAACACCCTCACCACCAGCAGCGCCCAGTGCATAAACAAAGGCACGACCCAACATACAGGTATCGGCACCCAAGGCCAGCATACGCACCACATCCAGACCATTACGGATACCCGAATCAGCTAGAATTTTAATATCACCTTTGACTGCATCAGCAATTGGCGGCAAAGCACGCGCGGAAGATAAAACACCATCCAGCTGACGGCCACCGTGATTCGACACCACAATACCATCTGCACCGAAACGTACTGCATCTTTGGCATCTTCAGGGTCCAAAATACCCTTGATCACCATTGGACCATCCCAGAACTCACGAATCCATTCCAGATCTTTCCAGGAAATCGAGGGATCAAAGTTAGAACCTAACCAGCCAATATAATCTTCAAGACCCGTCGGTTTACCCAAGTATTTAGAAATATTGCCCAAGTCATGTGGACGTCCCATCAAACCCACATTCCAGGCCCAATGCGGATGGAAACAGGATTGCATATAACGGCGCATTGCTGCATTTGGTCCACTCATACCCGAGTGGGCATCTCGGTAACGCGCGCCCGGCACAGGCATATCTACTGTAAACACCAATGTTGAACAGCCAGCAGCTTTGGCACGTTCCAGGGCATTTTTCATAAAGCCGCGGTCACGCAGCACATACAACTGGAACCACATTGGACGCTGAATCGCTGGTGTCACTTCTTCGATCGGACAGACTGAAACGGTAGACAGGGTAAAAGGAATGCCTTTTTTATCTGCCGCCACTGCCGCCTGAACTTCCCCGCGACGTGCATACATCCCGGTTAAGCCCACCGGAGACAATGCAACCGGCATCGACAGGGTTTCATCAAACAGTTTGGTTTCCAGACTTAACTGCGACATGTCATTCAGTACACGTTGTCTCAACGCAATTTTTGATAAATCTTCCACATTACGCTTTAGTGTATATTCCGCGTATGCGCCACCATCAATATAGTGAAAAAGAAAAGGGGGCAACCGGCGTTTCGCAGCTTCACGATAATCATTCGCAGAAGAAATAATCATGCTTATATCCTGTTTAATCTACTGGCACGCTGGCGACGAGCTTCGTCTTCATCAATCAAGCGTACCTGTTGTACTACAAACTCAATGTGTCCACAGACTGCACTGCGTGCAGCATCAGGATCACGGCGTTCAATTGCATCCATCACCTGAAAGTGCTGGTCATGCAATTGATCAAAACGGTGCGATTCGCTATAGACTTTGCGTCGCCCCAAAACCACGTTGTATTTCAACAGGTCAAACAGGCTGCGCATCATCTGTATTAGCACTAAATTATGTGAGGCTTCGGCAATGGCTAAATGAAACTCGGCATCCGCTTTTGCTGACTGGTCATCATCCCCAATAGATTGATAATGGGCAATCCGATCGTAGCAGCGGCGAATATTTTCCAGGTCTGCTGCTGTGGCGCGCTGAGCGGCATACCAGGCAGTACCACCCTCTAAAACGCTGCGGGCTTCCTGCACATCAAAACGGTAAGCCGGGTCCTGATCAATCAAATTGCTTAAAGGTTCTACAATTTGATGATTGGTCCAGGCGCTGGGTAGCAACTGCAAAAAGGTTCCCGAGCCAGCCTTGCTCAGCAACATACCCGTACTGACCAAATGCTGAATCGCTTCACGCAACGATGAACGCGACACCCCGAGCTGTTCACATAATTTACGTTCTGCAGGCAAACGGTCTCCAACCTGCATATTGCTCTGTTCAATCAACATACGGAGCTGCTGTACGGCTTGGTCGGAAACTTTCATCTGCATTTCTCTACTCTTGCATCAATTCCAGTTTATGGAATCATCCATGGGAACACATAGGCTTGTAATGTGATGATAATACCAATCATCACGGTAAAGGAGATACTGTGTTTCACGGTAAAGCGGAACAAATCAGATTCTTTACCTACCAGACCTACAGCCGCACAGGCAATTGCAATCGATTGAGGTGAAATCATTTTTCCGGTTACACCCCCACTGGTATTAGCTGCAACCAGCAGTACTTCCGGCACGCCAATCTGTTGTGCCGTGGTCGCCTGAAGTGCCGAGAAAAGTGCATTGGCAGATGTGTCTGAACCGGTCAGGAACACGCCTATCCAGCCCAGGAATGGAGAGAAGAAAGTAAATGCCTGGCCTGTATGCGCCAGCGCTAAAGCTAGGGTGGCCGACATGCCTGAATAGTTCGCAATAAAGGCAAAGGCCAGTACCATACCAATGGAATAAATAGGTACTTTTAACTCATTGATGGTTTCGCCAAAAGTGATCACTGCTACTTTGGGCTTCATTTTCAGGAAAATAATGGTGATGATGGCGGCAATGAAAATGGCTGTGCCTGTAGCAGAAATCCAGTCAAATTTATAAATCGCATCGTAGTCCTTAATTTCAGGGACCACCGGCGGCATCTTCTGGATCAGCTGATGCAAATACGGCACCTTGATGGAAATCACCAGATCATGCAGCGCACCATCTTTGGCAAATAAATCCTTAAAGGGTTTGATACTCCAGATGGTGACCATCGCGGTTAAAATGGCAAATGGTGACCATGCCTTGGCAATTTGAGCAATGCTATATTTTTGCTGTTTTTGAGCTGCGAGCTGTTGAGCAGCTGATTCATCAACATTTGCATCTTGGTCTGCAAAACGGAAAATATGTTTCGGTTGCCAAAATTTAAGCAAAATTGTTAAAGAAATAAGTGAAGCAATTGCAGCGGTAATGTCTGGCAGCTCTGGACCTACAAAATTAGAGGTTAGATATTGTGCTAGCGCGAATGATCCACCACCCACAATCACCGCTGGCCAGGTTTCTTTCACACCACGCCAGCCATCCATAATCGCCATAATCCAGAATAGAACAATGGGCACCATAAACGGTAACTGACGTCCTACCATCTGGCTAATTTCATGGGTATCTACACCTGAAACCTGCCCGGCTACGATAATGGGAATCCCCATCGCGCCGAAGGCAACCGGCGCAGTATTGACAATCAGGCACAAGCCCGCTGCATATAAGGGTTTAAAACCTAATCCCACCAGCAATGCAGCAGTAATGGCAACCGGAGCACCAAAACCTGCCGCACCTTCCAGGAAAGTACCAAAGGCAAAACCCACAAAGAGCATTTGTAAGCGCTGATCTTCGGTAATGGACAGGATGGAAGAACGAATAATATCGAACTGCCCTGTTTTAACCGAAATTTTATACAGAAATACGGCACCGATGATGATCCAGGCAATGGGCCACAAACCATAGAAAAAACCGTAAATCATTGATGCAAAAGCCATCACGACCGGCATCTGATAGGAAAATAATGAAACCAGCAGCGCAAGGATCACGGTAATTGTTCCCGCTACACTACCTTTCATGCGGAATACCGCAAGCGCTAAAAAGAAGAAAATGATGGGAATCAGGGCAATCAAACTGGAGAGCCAGATATTGCCCATAGGATCGTAAATCTGTTGCCATTGTTGAAGCATTGTCCTCTCCTTGAAATGCTTTTCCAGAATACAAAATGGTCTGATCACCTACCAATTAACATCTTAACTGGTATGACCAATAATCATTTAATTAAAAAAATATATCAATAAACTTTAAATATGCTACTTTTTAACCAAATAAAGATCAATAAGCAATTTCTTATTTAAAATTGGTCACACCAATATAATACATGAAATATTTAAAATTTATACAGACTGCACTGATTAAAATTCACTCAGATATTTTTAATTATTTCATTTTTATTATTTTTTTAGAAAAATAAAAAATCCGGGACAATCATCTAATACTTTAGTCGATAATATGGATTATTTGAATGATGATTACTCAAAGCAAAGCACTATTGATAACAAGCGTATTATAACAAGCATAGATACTGATCATTAGATCCTGGATAATTAGATACAAATAACAGGTGCGACAGAAAGCCATTCTGAGAGGAAATAAAATGTGCGGACATGTTGCAAGCGGTCAAACTTTCAATGTGCTGCTCAAAATTGTTATCCACCTTCCTTTTAACTCCTGTTTATAAGCCACAACTCTGCTCTGCTTCACGATTTAATCAAAATCTTTGCTTATAACCATATATTGAATCTATCAATTTCAAATTTTCAACGAGATTTTCTTTTGTAAAACCATTAGAAATAAAATAGTGCTACAATTGAAGAAATGTGTATTTTCTTGGGCCACCAAATTTCTCGGTGCCTATTTCATATCGTTAGGATTAACAATGTCTGATAATGCAACTATCTTGCAGAATGTCCCAGTAGGCAAAAAAGTTGGTATTGCCTTCTCTGGTGGTCTAGATACTTCAGCTGCTCTATTGTGGATGAAACAAAAAGGCGCAGAACCTTATGCTTATACAGCAAACCTGGGTCAGCCTGATGAAGACGACTATGATGCGATTCCGAAAAAAGCGGAAGCGTATGGCGCAGTAAAAGCTCGCTTGGTTGATTGCCGCTTACAACTTGCATTAGAAGGTATTGCTGCGATTCAATGTGGCGCTTTCCATATCAGCACTGGTGGTGTTCCTTACTTCAACACTACGCCATTGGGTCGTGCAGTAACCGGTACCATGCTTGTTACCGCAATGAAAGAAGATGATGTCAACATCTGGGGTGATGGTTCAACTTATAAAGGTAACGACATTGAACGTTTCTACCGTTATGGCTTGTTGACTAATCCTGCGCTTAAAATTTACAAACCTTGGTTAGACCAAACCTTTATTGATGAGCTTGGTGGTCGTGCGGAAATGTCACAATTCCTGATCGACAACGGCTTTGACTATAAAATGTCAAAAGAAAAAGCTTACTCAACTGACTCAAACATGCTGGGTGCGACTCACGAAGCGAAAGATCTTGAATACTTAAATGCCGGTATCAAAATCGTTGACCCAATCATGGGCGTTGCATTCTGGAAAGAAGAAGTCGAAATCAAACCTGAAGAAGTATCAATTACTTTTGAAGAAGGTTTCCCTGTTGCGATTAACGGTCAACGCATTGAAGATCCAGTTGAGTTCATTCTTGAAGCCAACCGTATCGGTGGTCGTCACGGTCTAGGTATGTCTGACCAGATCGAAAACCGTATCATCGAAGCGAAATCTCGCGGTATTTATGAAGCACCAGGTATGGCACTTCTTCACATCGCTTACGAGCGTCTTGTGACTGGTATTCATAACGAAGACACCATTGAACAATACCGTATCAACGGTCTGCGTTTAGGTCGTTTATTGTATCAAGGTCGCTGGTTCGATTCTCAAGCGCTGATGCTTCGTGAAACTGCACAGCGCTGGGTAGCGAAAGCCATCACAGGTACTGTGACTTTAGAGCTTCGTCGCGGTAATGACTACACAATTATGAACACTGAATCGCCTAACCTTACTTATGAAGCTGAGCGTTTGACGATGGAGAAAGGGGATTCTATGTTTAGTCCTGCTGACCGTATTGGTCAATTGACTATGCGTAACCTTGACATTACCGATACTCGTGCAAAATTGGGTATCTATACAGGTGCAGGCTTACTTTCTGTAGGCACAGGTTCAGCTGTTCCTCAATTAAAAGACAAAAACAAATAAGTTTGTTTTAGGTCAAAAAAACCGCTCAAAAGAGCGGTTTTTTTTATCTGACCTGTTTATGATTTTATAAATTCAGTTGCAGCGATATTGGAACGGAGAGATTGATAATAAATCTGGTTACGGCCTAAATTCTTGGCACGATATAAAGCCTGATCAGCAATTTTTAATAACTCTTCTTTGCTTAGCTCAGCTTCGCCATAATAAACAGTAATTCCTAAACTAATGGTAATAAAATCGGAGATTGAAGATTTCTCGTGAGGAATTTCTAGACGCTCGATGGCCTTATAGATATTTGACGCTACGGCATAGGCACCATGAGCATCTGTTTCAGGCAGTAGTACCACAAACTCTTCCCCACCATATCGTGCAACAAAATCCATATGCCGAATGGCATTTTTAATCGATTTGGCGATAGAGGAAATCACATCATCGCCTTTCTGATGCCCATAAAAATCGTTGTAGTTTTTAAAAAAATCAATATCAATAAACAGGATCGCCAAAGTACTTCGTTCTTGACGGGTTTGCTGGTAAAACACTTCCATCATTTCATCGAAACTACGACGGTTTGAGATTTTAGTCAGGTCATCATGCTGACTTAAATGCAATAATTCCGAATTATGAATCCGATGCATTTTTTCACTAATTTTGGTTCGCATTGTAAACAGATAAATCATTCGTTCACGCGCAAAAATCATATGACTAATCACATAACCAAACACACAACTGCCAAAAAGAATACGACCAAGTACTACGGCATCAAAATCAACATGAAGCAGAAAAAACAGAATGACTGTCAGCGAAGCCGCTAAAAATCCGGTCATCAACATCTGAAATGGTTTTACCCCGGAAATAAGGGAACCCATGATGTAAATCATGCATAGAATGGCCATACCTTGTTGGCGTAAGGCAACAGTTTCTACGGTCAAAGTCAACCAGGACATGGAAATCATGGCACAAAACATAAGCACCATGGAAGCCAGAGAAAAATAGGGACGCAATTTGGGAAAATGTGAAAAAGAAAATAAAATCAGCAGGCATACAGCACCATTGGCCAAACCTAGGCTACAGTTCAGAAAATCATGCCTGATATACTGTTTGTCAATCACCCAGTAGTCGCTGGGCAAAATCACCAGAATAAAAATAAAGTAAGATAAAACGCCGCCCCACAGATATTTTTGTACATGCTTACGGGCACGCTCCAAATTTTTCGACCAAAATTCCTGTTCCATTTTTTTGGGAAAAACCTGACCTATACGCTGACTTTGCCGTATAATCAGCTCTTCTATTTTTTCTTTATCATATTGTAATTTCGCTAGATTATACTTGGATTCCATTGCCCAGCATTTCTTAATTCTTTTAGTTACTAAAAATAACATATTTTTCTTATTTAGAATTATGTATATATAACCATTTGTCTGTAATTCTCGTTACCATTTTCACACTTTATGGATTATCATCTGTTTTATTTCTTCGATTGAAATGGCCTTGAATACAATCACTCTTCTCCAGCCAGATGATTGGCATGCTCACTTACGTGACGGTTTATCTTTAAAACGCACAGTTCCCGATCTTGCCAAGCAGTTTGCTCGTGCTATCTGCATGCCAAATACTGTACCTCCCATCAAAACAGTTGAGGAAGCATTGGCTTATCGCGAACGCATTATGGCGCATGTCCCTGAAGGTGTCGCATTTGATCCACGTATGGTGCTTTACTTTACCGACCAGACTCAACCAAGCGAAGTCAAAAAAATTAAAGAATCTGAGCATGTCAATGCCATCAAGCTGTATCCAGCTGGTGCAACCACAAATTCAGACAATGGCGTCAGTGATATCAGTAAAGTCTATGCAGTGATTGAACAGCTTGAAGAACATCAGGTGCCATTGTTGCTTCACGGTGAAGTCACCCACAATCATGTCGATATTTTTGACCGTGAAAAACGCTTTTTAGATGAAGTACTTTCACCGCTTTTAAAACAGTTTCCAAAGCTTAAATTGGTTTTAGAACACATTACCACAAGCGATGCTGCACATTTTGTACTTGAACAAGACCGCAATGTAGCTGCTACCATTACCCCACAGCATTTACTGTTCAACCGTAACGATATGCTAGTGGGTGGTATTAAACCACATTTCTATTGTTTGCCGATTTTAAAACGTCAAAGCCATCAGCAAACATTACTTGAAGTTGCAACCAGTTCTAATCCCAAATTTTTCCTGGGTACAGACAGCGCGCCGCATTCAAAAAATGCCAAAGAAAATGCCTGTGGCTGTGCCGGTTGCTATAGCGCCCCTACCGCAATTGAATTATATGCTCAGGCTTTTGATCAGGCAGGTCGACTGGACCGTCTGGAAGGTTTTGCCAGCCATTTCGGTGCGGACTTCTATGGTCTGCCGCGCAATACCAATACCATTACCTTGGTCAAAGAAGAGCAAGTTATTCCGGAAAGTTTAGACTATTTGGATGGTGAACAGATTATCCCATTGTATGCGGGTAAGACCATCCAATGGAGAAAAGTGTGACAGATGAAACCACACCAGTAATTGGTCAGCGTTTCCGTGGATTTTTACCTGTTGTTGTCGATGTCGAGACAGCAGGTTTTAACTCACATACCGATGCCTTACTGGAAATCGCAGCAATCCCAATCATTTACAATGAAGAAGGCCAATTTGTACCTGGTGAAGCACACCATGCACATATTAACCCTTTTGCAGGGGCGAATTTAGACCGCCGTTCTCTGGAATTTATTGGTATAGATCCGTCAAACCCAATGCGCATTGCCATGGCGGAAGATGAAAAAAGTGCATTAAAACGCATTTTCAAATCGGTCAATGAAGTCCGTCGTCAGCAAAACTGTACACATGCCGTTTTAGTCGGCCATAATGCACATTTCGATTTGGGCTTTGTACAAGCGGCCATTGCCCGTACGGGGACTAAAAATCAAAACCCTTTTCACAGTTTTTCGGTGTTTGATACTGTGACTTTAAGTGCTGTGATGTTTGGTCAGACTGTACTGGCAAAATCATGTATTCAGGCTGGAATAGAGTTCGATGGTAAGGAAGCACACTCTGCTTTATACGACACTCAAAAGACGGCCGAACTGTTTTGCTATATTTTGAACAAACTCGCACCCCATCTACTTGACACCTTGGTGGCGGATCAATAAGATACCGCCATCTTCTAAACGTCCCTATCGTCTAGAGGCCTAGGACATCGCCCTTTCACGGCGGTAACCGGGGTTCGAATCCCCGTAGGGACGCCATCTATTTTTATCTTCTTTATTTCTCTAACTACTCATCTAAGCTTTTAGATGCGCACTACATCTCCTTTATTTTCACTTCCGAAAATGTTTTAAAATTAAAACCTTGACCCACATATTCACATCCATAGCCCTTTAAAAAGCTGTCATAACTTGCGGATAATCACCAAACATTATTTCTAAAATTACTCATCCTATCCTGAATATTCATTTTCAAAGCTTGATTTTTAAAGTTTAGCCTTAAGTGCTACAGCACCCTTTTTTTATCACCATTTGCATGCTAAGTTCACTCTATTGAAATCAATGCCCCTGAAATCATGTTGAAAAAAGCTTTTATTGTTTTAATCATTCTTCTTCCCTCAGCTTTATATTTATATATCGTCAGCAAAGATAAATCTCCAGACAAAGATTCATCAATCACGCCAGCAGCAGCTCCAGCACAAGAGAAAGCTCAAAAATATCAAACACCAGACCACTAATTTGTGGTCTTTTAAATTTCAGTTTTCCATCAACTCCTCTGAATCATGGAAAATTTGATTTATTTGATAATTCACGTACCCCCCTAAAATAATACGTTCAATTTATTATTTATCTTATGCACTATTATTATCAACCTTCGCAGCATTCGTCTGATGGGAAACCTAAGCCATCGCTAAACAGAGAGACCACAACAAGCCATCTCTTTCAGTTATCCTTAGATGGCGCATTGATACAAGTTGTATCGTGCTAAAAATTCATACTGTTTTAAAGTGACAGATCAAGTAGCTTTTAAAAACTGTGCTTTTTTTATTTTAGATTTGTCATTTTTTATGCAATTAATTCAATATTTTAAAAATAACACAATTACAGGTTTGACAGCTTTATTAAAAATCCATAATATACGCATCACCTCCTAACGACCCTATCGTCTAGAGGCCTAGGACATCGCCCTTTCACGGCGGTAACCGGGGTTCGAATCCCCGTAGGGTCGCCATATATCGTGCTATACGATCATTCAAGCTTCAACACTTATCATTATTACATTGCAGATTTGTAGTTTTTCACTACAATAGTTCGCTTCATTTTTCTTTTTCATTTTCTCTTATGCAGTCATCTCATACTCCGAATGATGCTACGCATCAGGGCAATTCTGCGCCTTTAAAACGCGCTATGAGTACTCGACATCTGGTCATGATTTCGCTAGGCGGCGCAATCGGAACGGGGTTATTTTTAGGTTCGGGTGAAGTCATTGCACAAACGGGGCCTGTAGGTGCCATCATCTCCTATGTATTAGGCGGTTTAATTGCCTATGCAGTCATGCTTTGCCTGGGCGAACTTGCGGTACACATGCCCGAATCAGGTTCTTTTGGTACCTATGCACGCAGATATATTGGTCCAGGTACCGGTTATATGATTACCTGGTTGTACTGGCTGACCTGGACTGCCACCCTTGGAACCGAATTTACCGCCGCAGCCTTGCTGATGCAGGAATGGTTTCCGCAAATTTCAGTCTGGATCTGGACCATCGTTTTTGCCGCTATTGTTTTTGGGCTCAATATGAGTTCAACAAAGTTATTTGCAGAGTCTGAATTCTGGCTATCTCTGGTCAAAGTCGTGACCGTGATTAGCTTTATTATTTTAGGCTTATTGGCAATTTTTGGTGTGCTTTCGTTTCAGGGTCACAGTTCTGCGCCTTTATTTAGCAACATTACGGCTCAGGGCTGGTTTCCTCAAGGCTTATTTCCAATTTTCGCCACCATGCTGATTGTCAACTTCGCTTTCTCTGGAACTGAACTGATTGGTGTTGCCGCAGGTGAAACCCAGGATCCGGCTAAAAACGTACCCAAAGCCATCAATGCTGCCATCTGGCGACTGCTGATTTTCTTTGTCGGCACAATTGTAGTGATTAGCGCACTGTTACCGCATCAGATGGCAGGCTTGGGGGCTGAAGGTGTCAGTAGCAGTCCGTTTGTAACAGTATTTACCTATATCGGTATTCCACATGCGGAAGATATCATCCGCTTTGTGATTATCACTGCGCTGTTATCAGCAGCCAACTCGGGTTTATATGCCGCGTCCCGCATGATGTGGTCTTTATCTGACAAAAAACAGTTACCTGCCGTGTTCTCTAAAGTGAACCACCGTGGCATTCCTTTTGTGGCGATTATTGTCACCATGCTTGGTGCGATTCCGGGCTTATTGTCAGAGCAGTTTGCACCGGAAACCATCTTCAAGAACCTGCTGGGTGTAGCTGCATTTACCATGGTGGTGGTCTGGATGAGCATTTGCTTAAGCCAGTTCAATTTCCGTCGTCAGTGGTATAAGGCCGGTCATACCGTGCAAGAGCTAGGCTTTGCAGCACCGCTGTTCCCGATTGTACCGATTCTGGGTTTTGTGTTCTGTTTTATTACCTGTATCAGTATGGCAGCAGATCCGGAAATGCTGGCCGGCTTTATTGGCTGCCTGCTGTTTATTGCGGGTTGTTATCTCAGTTACCATGTTTTCTATCGAAAGCAAAACTAACACAGAAAAGGAGTGGTCAAGTACCGCTCTTTTTTTTACGCTCAATCAAGCTACCCTTTCTATAAAAGCTCTGACCATGTATGAAAATCATTTTTATTCACGGCATGAATCAACAGAATTACGATCAACCTTCATTAAAACAGCATTGGCTATCCGCTTTTCAGACCGGCCTACGCAATTCCCGGCAAAATATTGATCTTAAGGCTCTGGAACTGCGCTTTCCTTTTTATGGCGATTTGCTCAGCAAACATCATTTATATAACAGCCTGGATCTGGAGACCTTTTTACCCAAGTCCATCTCCCATTTTCATCTTCCCTTTCATTTAAGACATAACACTACCATTGTCCCGGAACATCATCCCTGTGCGAGCAGATTACCGAGTGTAAATCCCGAAAGCTCTGAGTCATTCACGCAGCGATTGGCCCTCATTAGCGCACTTACCAGAGATCATGCATTTAAGGAACTGGCACTATTTCTAAATCATTATCCCAAGCTACATGAAACATTCATCCATAAATTCCTGATTGAAACCTATTTATATTTATCCAATCCCGATTTCATGCATGAAGTCCATTACCGGATCATGTCTTATCTTCATCCCGAGCTAGATCATATTATTGTGGCGCATTCCCTCGGTTCGGTCATTACCTATAACCTGCTGCATCAATATCCGCATTTTAGAATTCAGCGCTTTATTACCCTAGGCTCTCCCCTGGCTTTTAGAGTCATTCAGGAAAAACTCGTCACCCCAATTTCCAGACCACCCCAACTGCAGGGTGACTGGTTTAATTTTTATTCACCCGATGATTTTTTGACTGCTTTTCCTTTATCAGAAGCACCTTTCAATTTTCAGCCACCGATCATTAACCAAGCGATTACTACATCTTTTTATAATCCTCACAGTATTATCGGTTACTTACAGCATCCAGCGGTGGTCAACAGCATCATTGGGGGTTTAAGCGCAGAAAAATAGTGATTTTCAAAACACATTTCATACATTTGTTTTATTTTTATTCAGTTGAGTCTATTTTTAAACATTATCCCAGAAAAAGGTTTGACAGGGTGTCCTATCCACCCTATTATACGCCCACCTCTGAAACGTCCCTATCGTCTAGAGGCCTAGGACATCGCCCTTTCACGGCGGTAACCGGGGTTCGAATCCCCGTAGGGACGCCAATACTTAGATGACCCTATCGTCTAGAGGCCTAGGACATCGCCCTTTCACGGCGGTAACCGGGGTTCGAATCCCCGTAGGGTCGCCATATTCGAGAGAGTAATATCTCAGCAAAAAGCCTGATCGTCATGAATCAGGCTTTTTTGTTTTTAAATGGATTGAATTTCAATATTGCTTGATCTTTGCTGTACATCTAAAGAAATTATAAAAATAGAGCAGACCTGCCTTTCAATGTACACGGAAAAAAAGAACGATGGTCTGCTGTTGCTGTGCAGTTTCAGTCTTACTGGTCTAAAGCCCAGTCATCCAGTTAAGCACTACGGCGTGAATTAATCTGCCCTTTAATCATTGCGGTAATATTGTTTTTGGCATATTTCAAAAATACTTTCAGCGGTGACAGTTTTGGATTTGGACGTTTACCACGCGCAATATCCTTAAACTGTGCGGCATACCAGATAATTTCCATAATTGCCATTTTATCGACCATCGGAATGCCGGTTTTAATTTTATTCACCGCATAACGAACGTCCTGTCCAGCGATCAGTCGATCGGTTAAATCGGTTTCCACCGCCAATGGACGGGCAATACCAATAAAATCACACGCGCCACTGTCGAGTGCTGCGTTCATCCCTTCTACAGTACGGAAGCCACCAGTCACCATTAAATGACACTGCACTTCCTTACGGATTTTCTCGGCAAAATCGAGGAAATAAGCTTCACGTGCAATGCTACTGGCTTTGCGCTTATCCTCTTTCGCGCCCGCCATAGCCGGAGCTTCATAGGTTCCGCCAGAAATCTCAATCAGATCGATTCCAGCAGCATCTATGGCTTTAAAGACCGCAACTACTTCATCTTCGGTAATGCCGCCACGCTGGAAATCAGCCGAGTTCAGTTTCACGGAAATGATAAATTGATCCGAGGTTGCCGCACGGACAGCCTTATAAATTTCCAGCAGGAAGCGCATCCGGTTTTCAATCGGACCACCCCATTGATCCTGACGTTTGTTGGTCAATGGCGATAAAAACTGGCTGATCAGATAACCATGCGCACCATGCAACTGTATGCCCTCAAAGCCAGCTTTTTCGCAGATTTGTGCAGAAATGGCAAAACGCTGGATAATATCGAGAATCTCATCTTCACGTAATTCACGTGGTGTGCCAAAGGTGGTTGCCAGTGCAGGAGAAAAAGGCACAGTCGAAGGTGCTACGGTTTCCCTATTTAGACCTTTAGGACACTGGCGGCCGGGATGGGACAATTGAACCAGTTGTACCATGTCATATTTCTTGCCGAGCGCTGCCCATTGCTGTAGCTTGGCCAAATCGCGTTCTGAATCAATCACCACCACGCCCGGTTCATTTTTGGCGCGGAAATCTACCATCACATTACCGGTAATGGCACAGCCCAAGCCACCTTTGGCCCAGGTTTCATAAAGATTAAAATGCAACTGGCTGGGCTGACCTGCATCATTTGCCAGAGCTTCACTCATTGCGGCTTTGATAATTCTATTTTTAAAGGTGGTATGTCGAATGATGGTTGCTTCAGCAAGATGGCTCATCTCTCAATCCTGACTTATTTGTATTTATATAGAGTGAAAACTCTAACCTGAATATACAATTCGTCAATAGGCTATTTGACAATATGACTTGTCAGTAACTTCAAATATACTGACTGGCCTCAATCAGCTGCCGGGTATATTCAGTTTTCGGATTTAAAAACAACTGTTCAGTGTCTTGAAATTCCATGACCTGCGCCCGACGTAACACCAGCACTTTCTGACACAGGGCTTTAACCACTTGCAGGTCATGGCTGATAAACAGATAACTGATCTGATGTTCCTGCTGCAAACGTCTGAGTAATTTCACTATGGCGCGCTGCGTGGTACGGTCCAGCGCCGAGGTCGGTTCATCCAGTATCAGCAGTTTAGGACTCAACACCAAAGCGCGTGCCAAGGCGACACGCTGACGTTGCCCACCTGACAACTCATGTGGATAACGGATTCTAAAGCTGATGGGCAATTCCACTTTTTCCAGGGCCTCATCAATCCGCTCTGATATTTCAGTCGATGAGAGTTTTTTTAAGCCCAATCCCTCACCAATGGTTTGCTCCACATTCAAACGTGGATTTAAACTGCTAAACGGGTCTTGAAACACAATCTGAAATTCAGCGCGTAAAGGCCGTAACTGTTTTTCATTGCACCGATTTAAATCTGTGCCAAGCAGCACAATTTCACCGTCACTTTTAATCAAGCGGCTAATGGCCAAAGCCAGTGAACTTTTACCTGAACCACTTTCCCCGACAATGCCAATCGATTCACCTTGGGCTAACTGTAAGTCCAAAGGCTCGACCGCAATAAAGTAGTCTTTGACCCAGTTGAGTAATCCCTGCTTGATCGGGAACTTCACCGCAACCTGCTTTAAGGTCAATAAATTTTCAGCTTCTGGAATATGCAGCGCTTCACCAAAATCATGATTCAGCAAATCACGAGTATAGGCCTGTTTCGGATGTTGAAATATTTCCGCTACGCTGCCCTGTTCTTCTACTACACCTTTGTTCATTACAATGACCTGATCGGCATAGCGACGTACCAGATTAAGATCATGGCTGATCAGAATCATCGCCATATTTCGGCTTTGCTGCAAAGATTTAAGCAGTTTTAAAATCTGTGCTTGCAAGGTAACATCCAGTGCTGTGGTCGGCTCATCGGCAATCAGAATGTCCGGATCTAAGGCCAGTGCCATGGCAATCATCACGCGCTGCCGCTGTCCGCCAGAAAGCTCATGCGGATAACGGCGCAATTTCTCTTCAGGGTCGGGAATGCCGACATCTTTTAATAATTCAATAATTCGTGCTTTGGCCTTTTGTTTGGACCAGCCTTGCAGCAATAAGGTTTCACCAATAATTTTTTCCACCCTGTGCAAGGGATTTAAAGCCGTCATCGGTTCCTGAAAAATCATGGCAATTTTCTGGCCACGAATTTGTCGTAACTGTTCAGTTTTCAGTGCCAGTAGATTTTGCTGTCCCAATAAGGCCTGACCTTGAATCTTCAAAGTACTGGGTAACAGTCCGAGTAAAGCCAAACTGCTAATCGACTTACCCGAACCACTTTCACCGACCAGTGCAACGGTTTCACCGGCATGCAACTGAAAATTCAGGTCAGCTACCAGCACATGCTCTGCTTGCCGGATATTTAAATGCTGCACGCTTAACAAGGCTTGCGGATTATTGGCGTCTTGGATCGAATGCATCACGTGTCGCCTCCCCAATATAAATCAGTAAAGATAGGACAATGGCCAGAGTAAAGAAGCCGGATAGTGCCAGCCATGGTGAATTCAGGTTGGATTTACCCTGCAACAACAGCTCGCCTAAAGAGGCTGCATCCGGTGGTAAACCGTAGCCTAAAAAGTCCAATGCCGTCAGTGCAGTGATGTTGGCTGTGAGCATAAAAGGGAGCTGTGACAGGCTGGAACTCATGGCATTGGGCAAGATGTGGCGCAGCATAATGGTTCGGTCTGTGACGCCCAGACTACGTGCGGCACGGACGTAGTCCAGATGACGCGCCTTTAAAAATTCCACACGTACCAGACCGACCAAAGTGGTCCAGCCAAATAACAGCATGATCAGAAACAGCCAGTAGACGTTTGGAGTAAACATGCTGACCAGAATCATCACCATGAATAGCATCGGCAAACCACCCCATACCTCCAGGATACGCTGTCCCAATAAATCGACCCAGCCACCGTAATAGCCCTGAATCGCACCTACAGCAATACCTAAAAGCGCTGATGCAATTGTGAGTGCAAAACCAAATAGCAGTGAAACCCTCAAACCATATAGAATACGGGCCAATACATCACGTCCCTGATCATCGGTACCTAACCAGTTTTGCGAGGTCGGTGCAGATGGCACCGGTACTGCCAGTTCCAAATTGGGTGTTTGATAGGAATATTGAATCAGTGGCCAGATCGCCCAGCCTTTTTCATCAATCAATTGCTGCACGACCGGGTCTTTATAATCAGCTTCAGTTTCAAACACCCCGCCAAAAGTCGTTTCCGGATAAGACTTGAACACCGGCACATACAGTGAATGTTTATAGCTTACCAACAGCGGTTTATCGTTGGCGATCAGTTCAGAAGCCAGCGACAACACAAAAATCACGGCAAAAAGGATTAAGCAGCCAAAACCGAGTTTATTTTCCTGAAAGCGTTTCAGGCGTGCTTGCATTAACGGGGACATTATTCAGCACCTCGCGAATCAAAATTAATCCGCGGGTCAATCACCTGATACAGCACATCACTGATTAATCGCAGAATCAGACCCAGCAAGGTAAATAAGAACAGGGTTCCGAAAATAACCGGATAATCACGCTGCTGGATGGCTTCAAAGCCCAGCAGCCCCAAACCATCCAGATTGAAGATAATTTCAATAAACAGGTTGCCAACAAAGAAAATCCCGATCAGCGCTTCAGGCAAACCGGCAATCACTATCAGCATGGCATTACGAAAAACATGACCATAGAGTACCCGTGATTCTGTCAGGCCTTTAGAGCGCGCTGCCAGTACATACTGCTTGTTTAATTCTTCCATAAAGGAATATTTGGTCAAATAGGTCAGCCCGGCAAAGCCGCCAATCACCATCGCCATTAAAGGCAAGGTCATATGCCAGAAATAGTCTTTGATTTTGCCCAGCCAGCTTAGGCTGTGAAAATTTTCCGACACCAGGCCTTGCAGCGGGAACCACTGAAAATAGGAACCACCCGCAAAGAACACAATCAGTAACACTGCAAATACAAAAGCTGGAACGGCATAACCAATCGCCAGTAACAACGAGGTAGATTTATCAAACAGCATGCCATGCTGCCGGGCTTTTTTAATACCCAAAGGAATAGATACCAGATAAATCAGCAAAGTGCTCCATAATCCCAGAGACAAGGACACCGGCATTTTTTCCCACAACAATTGCGTCACCGGCTTGTCTTTAAAAAAACTGCTGCCAAAATCGAAGCTGGCATAACTTTTCAGCATGTCCCAGAAGCGGATGTGCGCAGGCTGATCAAAGCCGTATTGGGCTTTAATCTTTTCCACCATTTCTGCACTTAAACCTTTTGCTCCCTGATAATTATTTTTTGCAGCAGCAGTTTCGCCACCCGTTGCACCCAAGCCCTGAAAAGCTTCTGCCTGTTGAATGGCTTGCTCAACCGGTCCACCCGGCGCAATCTGGATCACCACAAAGTTAATCAACAAAATGAAAAACAGCGTTGGAATAATCAGCAGCAGTCTTTTTAATATATATATGCCCATCGAAACAGTGTTCCCTGTGCCTGCGTTATGACTTATTGTTTATTTTTGACCTAAATACCGGGTCACTTTTTGCGCTTGCCCGGCATCACTCCACCAGTAGTCAATGCCCGATGACAACTTCGGTTTCACTTTCGGTTGATGATACATGTTCCAGTAAGCAAACCAGTTTTCACCCTTGCCATAGGTCGGAATTTGATAATAACCGGCACGCAATAAACGATCCAGCACCCGGGTTTTCAGCACCAGTTGCTCACGACTCGGTGCATGAATAACCTGCTGTACAATCGCATCAATCACAGGATTTTTAATACCGGCATAGTTGTAGTTTCCCGGCTGATCTGCCGATGCACTGCCCCAGAACTGTGCCTGCTCATTGCCCGGATTGAGCGACTGCGGCATCACGTTGGTGGTCATGTCAAAATCCTTGGTCCGCATGCGCTCGATATACTGCGGCACATCGACATGGCGGATCGCCACTTCCACACCCAAACGTTTCATATTGCGAATAAAAGGCATCAGGGTACGCTGCAAACCATCCTGATGGATTAAAAATTCAATCCGGATCGGCTTGCCTTGGGTATCCAGCAAACGGCCATTTTTAAAGGTATAGCCGGCTTTGATGAGCAACTGGCGTGCAGTCAGCAGATTATTGCGATTAAATCCGCTGGCATCCGACACCGGATATTTCCAATTTTGCAGCACTCCCTGCCGCTGAATCGGATTCAGTCGGGCTAGATAGGGTTTTAAAATGGCCAGCTCTGCAGGACTGGGCGTGCCTTTGGCTTCCAATTCACTGTTGGCAAAATAGCTTTGTAAGCGTCGATACTGTCCGTAAAACAGCGCCTTGTTTTGCCATTCAAAATCATAAGCATAGGTGATGGCTTGGCGAAACCGGATGTCTTGAAAAGGCGCACGACGGGTATTAAAGACAAAACTTTGTGTTGGAATCGGGTTCTGGTGCTGGAACCGGTATTTCACCACCATGCCTGCTTGGACGGCGGGAAAATGATATTCAGTCACCCATTTACGTGCGGTAAATTCTTCATGCAGGGTATATTGGCCCGACTTAAAGCCTTCAAAGGCAATATCCAGATTGCGGTAATAGACATATTTCAGGCGATCAAAGTTATATCGTCCTTTATTAACCGCTAAGTCTTTACCCCAATAGTTTGGATTGCGTTTATAGCTAATACTGCGTCCTGCATCTATGCGATCAATCAAGTATGGACCTGATCCCAAAATCGGTTGCATGGTGACCCGAGTGAAATCCTTCTTCTGCCAATCGCGTTTTGAATAAATTGGCATTTGCGCCAGAATCAGCGGCATCTCTGCATTATTGGCAGACTTAAAACTCATCTTGACTGCATATTTAGACAATACTTCGGTTTTATCCAGATCGGCCAGATACATTTGCAGTCCCGGATTGGACTTGGTTTGATACGTATCAAAAGTGAATTTGATGTCTTCGGCAGTCACTGCACTGCCATCGCTAAAACGTGCTTTGGGATTGAGATGGAAAATGACAAATTGGGTCTGCTTGGGATCATAAGTCACTTTCTCCGCTAGCAAAGGATACATCACCCCCGGCTCGTCTAGTGAATTCGACATCAGCGAATCAAACAGGTATTCCACCCCATCGGTTGAGCTGCCTTTGCCATTCATACTGTTTAAATTGTCAAAAGTCCCATTACTGGCAGTACTTAAATAGCCACCTTTAGGCGCCTGAGCATTGGCATATGGCATAAACGACAAGCCAGCATATTTTGGCTGGCTATGAATGGCAATATAGGGCGTGGTCTGCACGGCAGCCCATAGCCCTTGTGTCAAAAGACTAAGCCCCCATGCAAAACCCCAATATTTCGCCCTGGCAAATGACATCTAAACTGACTCCCTGTCTTTGCATTTATTATAAGTTTGGAACTTTAATCACATCACCAATTCGCAATTGTTTATTGGGTTGCATATCATTCATTTCTGCAAGTTTCGAACTTTCCAGACCATAACGGCTGGCCAGCCCAATCAGGGTGTCACCACGTTTGACTTTATATTCAACCACAGTTTTAGGAATAACAATCTGCTGACCCACACGTAAACCGGCACGGACATTCAAATCATTCATCGCCGCCAATTCAGCAACCGATACCCCTGTCCGGTTGGCAATGGCATTTAAAGACTCGCCCGCTTTCACGGTATACGCATCGGTATTTTTAGATGATTTCACTGCTTTTGCGATAGGCTCATCCACTTTAGCATCCAGTTTTGGCAGATCCCCGTCAATTTTTAAACGTTGCCCAATACGGACAGTAGAATTGCGGGTTAAGCCATTCAATGCAGCTAAATAATCCAGCTGTAAATGATATTTTTTCGCAATATTGCTTAATGTCTCGCCAGATTTAACCACATGGCTATCACTCTTTTCAAAGCTGACTTTTTCAATTTTCGCTTCTACTTTGTTAGATGCTGCGACAGGTTCTTCACCCGTCAGTTTCAAACGCTGTCCTACACGTAAACCCGTATTGCGGTTAATGCCGTTGATATTGGCAAGATAATCCATGCCTAAATTGTATTTGGCAGAAATGGCCGACAGGCTATCCCCGGATTGCACGGTATAACTCTCCGGCACATTTGAACTTACAGGAATCTTCAGGGTTTGACCTACCCGGACGCCACTGTTGTTGGATAATTTATTCAGCTGTGCCAGTTCAGTTAAGGCAATTTTCGATTTGGCTGCAATGCTCGACAGGGTATCGCCACGTTGCACCTGATAATTTTCCGTTTTATAGGATGGCTCAATGACTACCGGATCTATTTTAACCGGACTCACTTTTTCTTCCGGCTTGCTGTTTACTTCATGCAGTGGCACATTAATTTTTTGTCCTACCATTAAGCTGCTGCCTGCAGTTAATCCGCTGGTTAAATCGGCCAACTCCTGATTAGATAAGGCATATCGATCTGCAATCAGTTTGAGATATTCACCACGTTTGACCACATAAGATTTGGTCTTCACTTTAGCAGCGGGTTTTGAATTATTGTTCTTAGTTTCAACAATATCGGAATGACTTTGAGCAGTTTCTTTTAACGATAATTTTTGCCCCACACGCAAACCACTGCTGACCGATAAATTGTTGAAATCTGCCAGCTGCTTCACCGACAAGCCAAACTGGCTAGCCACTCCAGTCAGACTATCATTGGCCTGAACTACATAGGTTTCAGGCTGTGCTTTAGACTTAGTTGATGAAGAGGTTTCGGTATTTTTTTCACTATTTTGTGGTTTGGCATCATATAAATAAATACTGGTTCCCACGTACAACGGCGAGTTTGGATCAATCTGGTTCCATTTGGCTACATCACGCCAGTTCAGGCCATTTTTCATGGCAATGACGGCTAAAGTATCGCCCTGTTGAACGGTATAGGTACTGCGTTTTCCTTTTGGCGCAACCACTACAATTTCAGTATCTGTCTTAACGTAATTTTTACCCTGGTTACGTTTAGCTTCATCTGAATCAGGCTTGGTACTTTCCGCCACACCTTTTGGATAAGCAAAACCTTTGGTTAACTCCTTACCTTGCTGTTCAGCTACCGACAAACTGGTTTGAATGGCCGTTAACTTAATTTTGCCGTCAAACGGATCGACAATTTCGGTGCCTTGCGGTGCAATCGCTTTAATTTCTGCTACGACTTTTTCCTGTTCAGCTTTACTGGCTACCGGTTGCAGTACCTGTTCTAGCGTTTTATTTTCACCTTCCGCTTTCACTGCCGCCATAATCTGCTCGCGCTCAGCAGCAGACAATGGAGGTTCTACCGTCACAGGCTTGACATTCGCCACCTGACTCACCGCAACAGGAATACGTGGTGCACTTGGAATATCGCTATTTGCAGCAAAAGATGCCAAGGCATCAGAGCCTTGAGGCGTAGCCATACGTTTGCTACTTGAAGGCTTTGTTACTGCCACAGGATTTGCCGCATTCACTGGGGTAACAGTGGCTGGCTGCGAAGTTTTAGGCGTGTTTGTAGCTAATACCGGTGGTGCTGTTTTGGCCGGATTAATCACTTGCGTATTTAACTCAGGCGGATTGCTTCTTTCCAGAGTAAAAGGTTTTGCCGTGCTTGCCCATAGCGCACCTGAACTCGGTGAGAGTTTCTTGAGCCTTGCATCAATAGCAGGGCTTAAATCCGCAGGAATAATGATCTTCATCGGGCTTTGCTCATCAACCCAGTCCCCACGATGTCCTGGATTTAACTGGTACAGCTCGGCACGGCTTAAACCGGTAATGGAGGCGACTTCATTTAAGTTTACCGGCCCGACCGATACCTCCCTAAAGTGAGGACGGTTGGCAATCGGCGGTAAAGACACCCCATAGGCCCCCGGATTTTTAATAATTTGCGCTACGGCCAGGAAGCGTGGCACATAGTTCATGGTTTCCTGAGGCAGTTTCAGTGACCAGTAATCTGTAGGCAAGCCAGCCGCCTTATTGCGGTTAATCGCCTGCTGGATCCGTCCCGGACCTGCGTTATACGCTGCCAAAGCCAGTTCCCATGAACCAAACTGGTTATATAAGCCGCCCAGAAACTCATAAGCTGCACGGGTCGATTCCACCACATCACGACGGCCATCATACAGGCTGGTCTGTCTTAAACCATAAATCCGTCCGGTACTTGGGATAAATTGCCACATCCCGGCAGCGGCTGCACTACTGGTCGCTGCAGGGTCATAGGAACTTTCAATAATCGGCAATAAAGCCAGTTCTGTTGGTAAACCACGGCGTTCCGCTTCTTTCACCGTATGATAAAGATAACGTGAAGCACGGGCACTTAAACGGTCCAGATAAGGTTGTCGGGAAATGAACCAGCCGCGCTGTGCTTCAATACGGGAGTCCCAATGGCTCTGATCCATCTTGAAACCGACGGTCATACGCTTCCAGACATCACCATGTTTCAAGATCAGCAGGCGATCGCCTTCTACTGCGCTCATGTCTGTTGCAGACAATAAATCTTCCAATGAATCCAAGCTGTCGGCATCCAGGTATCCGGATGAACCCACCATTTTCGATTTTGAGCCATGTGTCACACTTTGGCTTGAAGAACAGCCTGACAGTCCCAATGCAGCTAAAGCTGAACCCAGTACTGTTATTTTTAAAAAATTGGGTAATGTAGGCTGCCACAAAATCGCGGTTGGTTTATACATAAAAAAATCCAAACAACTCGTATAAAATTTATTTTTTAGATCTGCCATTGTAGTGAAGCATGAGGGAGACACAAGGGATTAATTTAGCGCGATTTCACTATAAATGTTACAAGAATTTAAAAAATAACCGTGTAATACACTTTTAAAGTGAAATTGCGTTATACAATATGCCAATCACTTGGTTTATTTGACTCTCATTTTAGCGTTCGGATTTGGTTTATATGACTCAAACAATCACTCTCTATGTCGATGGCGCGTGTCGCGGCAATCCTGGTTTAGGCGGTTGGGGTGCATATATCATTACAGAATCGGAAAAGCATAAACTGTGTGGCGGAGAAGCGGAAACCACCAATAACCGCATGGAACTCACCGCGGCAATTGAAGGTATTCAGTTTTGTCCACACGATGCCAAACTGATCATCTGGACCGATTCCAAATATGTTAAACAAGGCATTACCGAATGGATTCATGGCTGGAAAAAGAAAAACTGGAAAGATGTCAAAAATCCGGACCTGTGGAAATTACTGGATGCGACTTGTCAGGGTCGTGACATTGAATGGAACTGGATCAAAGGTCATGCCGGACATCCGGGTAATGAGATGGCCGATCAACTGGCCAATCGGGGCGCCGATCAAACCTTAAAAGCCATGAAAAATCTATTATCATCTGCCGAAACTGTTTTAGAACAAGCCGACATGCTGGATAAAAAAAAAGCTGAAAAAGACTGGTTGTTAGATGACCCCTTTGGTTTCGACCTGATGGAAGCCGAGCTGCAAGATGACAATGAAATTTTAGACAATGAGTCTTTAGTAAATGAGCCTTCAGAAAGTGAAGTCTTAGAAAGCACATTGTTAGAAAACACAGAACAAGAAACCGATCAGGCAAATAGTATGCAGGAACAAAGTGAAGATCTGGACACGATTGTACCTAACATTACGACTGCTTCGGATAAACCCCTGCACCCGCATATCATGATTACGCCACGAAGCAAAGAAGTTCATGGTCCTCGCCAGCTAATTCTGGATACCGAAACCACCGGTTTCTATTTTCAGGACACGGACCGGATTATTGAGGTGGGCGCGATTGAAATGGTCAACCGCAAACTGACTGGCAGTTCGATTCATATTTATATCAACCCGCAAAAACCGGTGGGTGAATCTGAAAATATTCACGGTATTTCAGATGAGTTTCTGAAAGACAAACCGCTTTATGCAGAAATTGCCGATGTGCTGTTTGACTACCTAAAAGGTGCAGAAATTATTGCGCATAATGCCACCTTCGATATGAACTTCCTCGATATGGAGTTCAAACGTGCAGGCTTTGTGACCTTATCGGAAGTCTGTGAAGTGACCGATACCTTGGCCATGGCCAAGAACAAGCACCCGGGACAAAAGAACTCTCTCGATGCTTTGGTGCGCCGTTATGAAATTCCGCAGCGTGACCGTACTTTCCACGGTGCCTTACTCGATGCCGAAATTCTGGCTGATGTCTACCTAGCCATGACCGGCGGTCAGGTGTCTTTCGATATGGATACCCTGACCGAAGCCGAGCAACAACAGAGTCAAGCAGCCCGCTCCACTGTACAAATAGAGCTGCCTGTGATTTTACCTTCAGCCGAAGAATTAGCAGAACATGAGAATTGGGTCAAACAATTTGAAGAAAAACATGGAACAGCTTGTCTTTTTGCAAAATAAAATCTACATTTCTAGTGGTTTTTTGTATTTAAACGTTTAACAGTTACGTTATAGTTAAACGTAAAGAAGTTTGGCCTTGAACGGGCTACTCATAAACAGATAAAACACTAGGAAAGGTGCAGATCCATGTCTTCTTACCAAACCTCTATTCATTTTGACCCGACTGCATTGCTGATAATAAAAAATGAGGTTGATAACTCCATTAAATTAGTTGAATCAGCGGTGAGTTCTTTGGCAGAAGACCACACTTTACCCTTTGGTATTGACGATGCACTAAATCAGTTTGAACAATGTGCCCAGGTGCTTGCGCTCATTGATATGCAAAGTCTGGCTAAAATTGCCCAGTACTCAGCAGAGTTAATGCGCAAGATTATGCAGAATCCTGCGCAAATTAATACTCAGGAAGTGGTGGCCCTAAGTGAAGGCACCACCATGTTGAAACGTTACATCGAATTTATTTGCTTACGCGAAGTTAAAATTCCACAATTCCTGCTCGAAACCCTGAATCGTCTGGAAATTGTGCTGGGTAAACCGATTAGCCATGAAGGTCAGTATATCGAGCCATTACTGGACTGTATTACTCCTGATTTTAAGCTGCCTCAAGCACCAAGTCTGGAAAAGTCACAATATGTACATCGCCTGTACAAACTGTCTTTAAACAAGCTGCTGAAACAGGAAGAAACTGAATTTGACCTGCAGGCGATCAAACTGGTCGGTGCCTATTTGGCAGGTCTGGCAGAAAATACGCCAAGCAAACAATACTGGAATCTGGTGCATGTGGCATTTAATCAGGTGAACCATTTATTGATCAATGATGCACGTTTACGCACCCTGATCGGTATTGAACGCAATATGGCACAATATTTTAGTGCTCCAGATCGCTTCAAGCCAAGTCTGTCTGATCTAGCCAACATCTTAAGCTTGTGTATTAGTCAGGAAGATGAGACGGCTCAACATATCCGTAGCCAGCTAAACATTGGTGAAGATCATTTGACCGATACCCAATTGCAGGTATTTAGCCGCCATCTTTATGGTCCTGATTTTGATACCATGCATACCATTAGTGAACTTGTGACCACAGAAATGGCGCAAATTCGTAATGATATCGAATTCAACTATCAAAACATGACCGCTGAGAAAACGCAGCAACTGCAAGCTCAATTACTCAATCTTGCCAATATCTTTAAAGTATTGAACCTAAATGAAGCATATAACGATTTATCGCGTCAGGCTGCATCACTTAGCCAAGGTGATATCTTAAAAGATGAAAATTTTGCACAGCAGTTGATGAATTGCATTTTGTCAGCAATGAACTCGATTGGAGTCCTTGAACGCCATTACACCTCAAGCCGTTTACAACTTCGTGTAAATAATATGAACATTTCTTTAGACCGTTTAGATGAAGCACATGAGGCTTTACTGAACGAAACTAGAGCCGTGATTGAGCTTTCCAGCCAAATCTTGATGCAGTACCTGCAAGATCAAAATCTGGCTGCGCTTGAGAATATTCCAACCCAATTGCGTGAAATTGGTGGTGCCCTGCTGTTCTTAAATGCCGAATCAGGTCGAACTTCATTGAATACAGCTGCGACCTTTATTCAACAGCAAATTGAAAATTCTGCAACGATCACTGCTGAACAAATCAACCACACCCTCGATACTTTAGCCAGTGCCGACATGCTGATCGACAATTTAAAATCGAAACAGCCTGTCCTCCAGTCCATGTTTGATGTAGCATTGCAAAGTAGCGAAAAACTGAAAACTGTTGCCTAATGTCTGAATTGTCACTTGCTTATATCTTCCATCAACATCAACTTCTAGTCGATGAAAACTTTCAACTCCCTCGGGTAGAACGTTTAGCAAGTGACCTTCACTTCAACACGGGTGATCAGGTGATTGCCCGTGACCTTCTCGAAAATGAGCCTATTCCAGCAGGCTTGCAACTGGTTCCTATCCGTCAATTGTTAACCTTGTGGGATACCCAACAGTTTGAAGCCGCCAGTCGTGCCATCCAGCTGTTAGAATGGCGCCGCAACCACAAGTTCTGTAGTCATTGTGGACATCCAACTGAAGCCCATGCGACTGAATATGCCATGGTTTGCCCAGCATGTGGTTATCATCAATATCCGCGGGTACAGCCCTGCGTCATCACCATCATTACCCGTGGTCAAGATGAAATTTTGCTGGCTAAAAATGCCAACAACAAAAGTAATATGTACGGTCTGATTGCCGGTTTTGTTGAGGTAGGAGAAACGCTGGAAGAAGCTGTACGCCGTGAAACTTTTGAGGAAGTGGGATTAAAAGTAAAAAATATTCAGTATCTTGCCAGCCAGCCCTGGCCTTTCCCGAGTAACTTGATGCTCGCCTTCCGTGCTGAATATGCTTCTGGAGAAATCAAGCTGCAAGAAGAAGAAATTAGCGACGCGCAATTCTTTAAAATGGATCAACTGCCTGAAATTCCATTTAAAGGCAGTATTGCCTACGCCATGATTAAACATATTACCGAAGGTCATCCCGTAGCAGATGATACCCGTGAATGGCTATAAACTAGGGTTTTAAAGCTTCATCCAGAACCGCCAAAATTTGTTTCTTGGTCTGGAAATAGCGACTGAACAAACTGGAAACAGAACCCATAATGGACACATGTCCAGTACCCGGGATGGTAATCATCTGGCTATGATTACCCTTTTCCTGCAGAATACGATGTAGATCTTCGGAATTATTATGACCGACCACCTGATCATTTGCCGCTAAAAACAGGTAATGTCGCACGGTATTGGTTTCAACAAAATAATAAGGCATCACCTGTTGATAAGGTACGCTTTGATCAAAGGCATCTGCACAGATCGGATCATCTTTATAATCAAAATGATAAGGGCCAGACAAACCAATAATGGCTCGAATCTGGCTGCGGCATTGCAAAGGGTAAGGTGTCGGATGATAGAGTGCCGACATGACATTAAATGCACCGGCTGAATGGCCCATCAATACCAGTTTTTCCGTCTGAATATTGTATCTGGACTGATGCTGAGTCAAATAGTTTAATGCCAGGCTCAGATCATCAATATAACTGGGAAATACATGCTCGGGAGCAAGATGATAATTGATCACCGCAACATCATAGCCTTCTCTGGCGAAAGCCTCTCCCACAAAGCGGTAATCTTTTTTATCTCCATGCAGCCATGCCCCACCATGCACAAATACAATTAAAGCACGCTGTTCACGCGGTACTTCGCTGGTAAAAATATCCAGGCGTTGCCGGGCTTTCAAGCCATAAGCAATGTTTTCAATTACCGTATAGCCTTTACGCGGGGTTAAACGGTTTAAGGCATAGCTACCAAAATCGTAAAGGCGAAAATCCTTGTACAGGATTTGCACTTTTTCGACTTTTTGCTGGATTTCCTTTCTAACTGTTTGTACAACCTTATTGAGCATAGGTGGGCTCTGCTTGATCCGGATCAATAGCCACTGGTGTCTGTTCGACAGGCTGTGCATTCACGACAGGACTACTAAAACTTGAAGTCCTTATAGCAGACTGTTCCACATTGTCAATCAGAGTAATAATTTTGGTGACATTGCCGACTTGTTGCAGCACCTGATTCAGATCATTAATTTCCGCAGTATTTAAACGCCCCATCACATATAAAACACCATCTTCGGTGTGAATGCGCACTTTGCTATCAGACACTACCACGGCTTTCATAATCAGACCACGTGTATTCGCAGTTACCGTGGTATCTTGCATAATAGTGCTATAACCAATCTGGTTACCCACAGCAATGTAATTATGTACGGTTTTTACATCACTCATGGCACGGACATTATCTTCAGCCAACTGTTTTAAGTGTGCATCCGGCACTTGACCGGTTAACAATACATTGCCATGAAAACTTTCAATATTGACACGAGATTGTTTAAAGCGACTGTCTAATTTATATAAATTGATTTTAGCGGTACGTTCTATAGAGGAATCGATAAACACCTGTCCAAGAGAACGGGCGCCACTTTCTGTACCTACCGGGGCCGATCCTGTGCCACTCGAGATAAAACTTGCACAACCAGATAAACTTGCTACACACAGTAACGTCATTGCAATACGGTTAAACACTCAGCAAGACTCCTCATTATTCAGTTCTATTTTATGTCAGCATTTACGCTATGATTTTGTTCAAAGATTAATAAACTCTTCATCAAAAGTAAAAGCATTTTCAATCCATTGTTGATCATAAGTGAATTTAGAAAAATCTTGCTGTATGGTTTTTGCAAATTGTTGAAGAAAATCAAAACAAATCACATCAAAACGACAATAAAAGGTTTGCAATTCCGGATGGGCATGTAAAAAGCACAGCGCCGATTTCATAATTTTGCGCCGTTTGGAAAAAGAAATGCTTTCGAAGGACTGGGCATACTGGGTGACTGAACGTGCTTTGACTTCGACAAAAACCAGTTCCTGAGCCTGCTGTACAATCAGGTCAATTTCCCCGTAACGGCAATGATAATTTGCCACAATCAGCTGGAAGCCTTGAGCCTGCAATAATATTAAAGTCTGCTGTTCAGCCCATTGCCCCAAGTTTAAATGTGCCGCAAGCTTTGTCATAACAATGCCCGGATTCCCTTTTTAGTATTTTCGAAGCAATGTGGAATGCGCTGGATTTGATTGTTATTGACTTGAACTAGTCCGGTACGTCCCTGAAACTGCATACTTTTTAAATTGGGTTCAGCCAAATACTGGCTCGCAATATGCCAGGCATCGCCACCAAAAGCGATCAGGCGCTGATAGGCTATGGGAATGGCATTTGCTTGAACAGCCTGGATGACATCTGGCCATTCCGAGCCATATAAGGCCGGAGCATCACAAAATTTTACCCCTACCGGCAATGTCTGACCTTGTTCAACGGCATTTGCTAAAATATAAATGTTTTTATGCGGCAACTGGGGCAGCTTATTCAGCCAGGCATTATTCCCCAATAATAATAAACCAGTATGCTTATTTAACTTTTTGGGTGCTTCTTCGATTAAATTCAGGCGGTAATTTGTTTGAGTGAGTAAAGAAATCAGAAACAGTTCATTATCAATTTCAGCATCTTTTTGCTGCAACACATAAAGCTCTTTGATTTTGTCATTCTGCAATACCTGATTCAGTGCCACCGCATCATCCTGCTTGGACAAACTAAATTGTTCAACGTTGGCAAACTGCGATGATGCATCATTTAAGGCCAGAACTCGAACCTTCGGCTTTGCCTTGATTAAAGCTTCCACATCCTGACGGGCTAAAGGTCCGATCACCATCTGGGTTTTTTTATTGACATTTTGTTTAAGCAACTGCGCAATCGGTTTTTTGTCCGAGTTTACAAATTTAATGGGGGTTTCCAGCTCTGATGCCTGATAAGCATTCATAAAACCCTGTTTGACACTTAATCCGGCTCGCGCCAAAGGTCCCGATTCGGGTAAAATGACCAGCACTTCAGCTTGAGCGTGATTGAAAATGCAATACAGGATGAAGCCAATTAATTTTTTATTATTATTCAACATTGGAGAAACCTTATGAGTGCTCAGTTATTTGTTGTAGCGACCCCAATTGGGCACTTAGATGACATTACTTATCGTGCTATTGATATTCTAAAGTCTGTAAGTATCATCGCAGCAGAAGATACGCGTACTTCCGCTCAATTATTAAAGCACTTTAATATATCAACTCCACTGACTGCCTGTCACGAACATAATGAAAGCAATAAAATTAACATCTTGATCCAGCGCTTGCTGAATGGCGAAAATATGGCACTGATCAGTGATGCAGGTACGCCGCTGATTAGCGATCCGGGGTTTAAACTGGTTCGTGCAGCACAAGAACATAATATTCGCGTTATTCCTGTTCCCGGTGCCTGTGCAGCCATTGCAGCACTCAGTTCTGTCGGTTTACCGAGTGACCGCTTCAGTTTCGAAGGTTTCCTACCTTCACGCCAGTCACAACGTCTGAGCCAGCTGGAAAAACTGAAAGATGAAACCCAGACCCTGATTTTTTACGAAGCACCACATCGTATTTTAGAGTCGGTCAAAGATATGGCCCAGGTATTTGGTGCCAATCGTCCTGTGGGTTTTGCCCGTGAAATTACCAAAACCTTTGAAACCATCAAAAAGATGACTTTGGCAGAACTGGTTCAGTTTATTGAAGCTGACCACAACCAGCAAAAAGGTGAAATTGTGCTGGTCATTGGCGGTGCAACTGAAGAAAAGGATCTGGAACAGGAAAAACTGGACCAGCTATTGACCCGTTTATTACAGGATTTATCCGTAAAAGCGGCTTCACAATTGGCCGCAGATTTAACCGGAATAAAAAAGAAAGTGGCGTATCAACGCGCTTTAGAACTTAGCAATAAGGTCTGAGCAACTGTCAGTTGAAAAGCAAAAAGCATCACGAAAAGTGATGCTTTTTATTCTGTAGCCAAACCCGACAAAAGAATCAATTAATCTTTTGCTGACTCGTCTGCAGGCACTTCAGTAATACGACCGCCACGCGCAAGGAAAGCAGCCACCTCGTCTTCCAGTGCTTGACGCTGTTTCAGTTTAGCAGTCACTGTCAGTGTTTCAGCTTCAGCCAAATCACCATCAGTTGCAACTGAATCACTGTCAGATGCACCTTTTTCAGCAGCTTTTGCTTCATCTTCATCTACTGCAGTATCTTCTACATCATCGTAGTCATTCATATCTGTCATCTTTCTTTCTCCCCAAAAATGACGTCTATCACTTCAATTTGAATTGATTGCGAACTAGGAAGAAATTTAGCAATCTCTGTAGGTTTCGCATAGAGTCAATTTAAAAAAAATCGTATCTTTTTTAACCAAAAAAGTAACCTTGTATAAATATTTGTACAAAAAACAGTTTTTCAGCCTTAAACCGCATATTGTGTATCTTTTAAGATCTGCAATCCGTTGGCTTGAGCCATGAAGGCATCTTTTAATGCCGCATGTTGCTCCACTTGTTTTAAGCCAAAATTTCGTGCCCAAACCACGGGAAACAGTTGGGTCGTTTCCATCCATCCAATTGCAGACATGCTGTGCATCATGGCATCGTTTTGACCTTTACGGCGGTGTTCATAGCGCTGTAAGCTTTGTTCATGCGCCCATACTCCACGTTTCAAATCATGCAACAGTACATCGCATAAAATGGCTGCGTCCAGACAGCCAATATTGACCCCTTGACCGGCCAGCGGATGAATCACATGTGCGGCATCTCCAATCAAGGCTAAACCGGCTTTGACATACTGCTGTGCGGCACGTGCTTTAAGCGGAAACTGTGCTCGTGGTGTTGCCTCTAAAACCTCACCCAGCATGTGATGACTTTCACGCGTGAGCAACGCAGTAAAATCGGCATCATTTAAAGCGGCATATTCTGCTGCATAATCATCTGGTAATGTCCAGACAATGGATTGCCAATAGCCTTGCTGTTCCGGCTTTAAACTGGCCATCGGTAAAAAGGCCAATGGGCCAGTTTCCAGAAAAATCTGACGAGCCACATGTTGATGCGGCTGGGCAGTTCGAATGGCACAGCTCAAACCGGCCTGTTTATAATCCAGAATATCGAGATCAATAAAGGCCTGTTCACGAACAAAGGAATTTGCACCATCCGCGCCAATCAGCAGTCTGGTTTTTAATTGGGTGCCGTCTGCCAGATGAATCTGCCAGATTCCCGCTACGCCCTGCTCTATAGCTGTGACCTTAACCTGAGTACGATAATCCTGAAGCTGCTCCAGCATTTTTTCTTGAATGGCCAAGTTCAACAAACTTGGCTCGACCATTGAACCCAAAGCTTGCTCAACCGATGGCATTTGCTCTGCTGCATGCCCAAAGTTAATTTCACCATAGCCATTTTTATTCCACACTTGCATGCCTGTGTATGGCTGTTGGCGTGCCAGCCTATCCCAAACACCGGCCGTTTTCAGTAAATGAATGGTCGCCTGGCTGAGTGCCAACACACGCGGGTTGGCAACACTTTTGGTTTTCTCTGCATCCAGAATGGGGGCTGCATCCAGTACCGTGGCCTGCACACCACCTTGAGCTAACAGCAATGCAGTCAGACCACCAACCAGACCACCACCTATAATGACCACATTTAAAACATCAGATTGAACTTGACTCATGCTTTTAACCCCATTGCATAATTGGCAACCAGAGGTTTAATCCCTGGAATGGTATCAAAAGCGACCAAGCCGGTATTACGAATGAATTTTAGAACAGGGTTGTTATTGCTAAAACCACGCACCACCGAATCACAGAACTTGATCACACGTTGCTGATCGGTCAGACGGGATTTTTCATAGTCTTGCAGCATGGCTGCATCACCTAAGTCGGCTTGCTTTGCGACTTGTTCTATTAAATAACGGAGCAAAACATAAGCATCACGCATACACAGGTTAAAGCCCTGACCGGCTACCGGGTGGATGGTATGGGCTGCATTGCCCATCAGTACCACACGTCCAACAGCCTGTTTTTCTGCCAAAACTTGCGACAAAGGGTAACTAAAACGCTTAGCAGTTTTCTGGAATTTACCCGCACGGTCACCATAGGTTTGCTGTAAAGCATTAAGGAAGTGCTGGTCATTTTCATCGCCCAGCCATTCGCCTTCTGTACCTTTTTGCACCGGCCAAACCACTGAACGACGGTATTCACCCGGTAATGGTAACAGCGCTAAAGGTCCAAGCGGGCTAAAACGTTCAAAGCCGACATGGTTATGCGGTTTTGAAGTTTGTACAGTCGTAACAATAGCCACTTGATCATAGTCATGTACCGATGCACCAATGCCTAAGGCTTTACGGCAGAATGAATCACGGCCATCCGCAGCTATGACCAGCCTGGATTGTAAAGCTAAGGTTTCTTCGCCACGTTGCGCTGCGATATAAGCAAAGTCAGCATCTTGGGTCAGTGAGGTCACTTGTACGCCATCAATCAGTTCAATCAATGGCTGTTTGCGTACTTCTGTTAGCAGTACACGGCCGAGCCAGGCATTCTCAATCACTTGACCAAAACTTTCGACTTTTTCCTGTTCTGCTTTTAAACGTGCCTTGCCAAAGCTGCCCTGTTCGGTAATATGCACTTCCAGAATTGGCGTGGCATGTTCCTGCAAGGCATTCCATAAGCCCAGTTCCTGATAAATTTGTACGCTACGGCGTGACAAGGCACTGTTACGTGCATCAAAGCTCGAATGATAGGGAGCAAGATCGGCATCATCATAATTGGGGTACTTAATTGCTTCGAGCAGCTTCACTGCAATATTTGCCTTAGCCAACATCAAGGCTAAACTTAGCCCGACCATACCACCGCCTACGATGATTACTTCTTGCTGCATGTTTTGATCCTTTTATGTCGTATCTATCAGGTTGAGATACTTATAATCTTGATTGATTTTATATTACCTCAAAGAAATTTATTTTTATAATGAATTAGCGCTGCACTTTTAGATGATATCCAATTATGAATGGATTTCAGCCAGGCTAAGCCGATTATCTAGCTGTCTTGGCTCCATAAAAAGTGTTTAGTGCTTACGCTGTAAACATCATAAGGGTATTGCTTAAATCTCAACCATGAAAAAATATGTGGAAGCAATCGGTTTCAAGTCTATATGGATGTGAAATTCCTCACAGGAAAACCATCAGCTTGTAATGTAGAAGCAAAAACGGAGCTTAAGCTCCGTTTTTACAGACTCAAATGAAATTCTCATAACACAATGATTTGACATACTCCCACCACTTTCGACTAGCTCAAGTGGGGGATTCTAAAAGCAAAGGCTCTTAGGCGACTTCCTCACGGATTTCGCTTGCTTTCTGCTTCGCAGGGCGACCTTTACTGCGTCTTCCCT
>NZ_VOYP01000111.1:0-1076 GCF_013420235.1 Acinetobacter sp. YH01022
AGACAAAATGACACCAAATGAGTTTTACTATGATCAGCTACCCCAACAAAACAAGGTGGCTTAACTAGAGCGGAATATCACTTATAAATACGCTTTTAGTTGTTCAAACAAGTGGGACCACCTCTATTTTAAATATTTTTCTATGATTCTGGTGCTAATTTATCGAGTTTAATTTTTATAGCATATAATTTTGCATACACTTCAATAGCATCATTTAATTCTGATCTTCCTTCTTCCATGGTGAATTGATTAGACTTCCTTGAAATATATTTCTGTATACATTCATCGCTTATTTTAATTCTTAAATCTCGAGGGTTATCATAACTTTCAAGTGAATCTGTATGCTTCTTATTTGGCAAATGAAGCATATACAAGTTATTGTACTGCCGAGATAATATTAATCTTAATGATTTTTCAACATCTAACCTTAATTTATTTAAACAGTTAAATTTTTCAATTTGTTCAATTAACTCACAAAATGATTCAGCACATTCATCTACTATACAATCACTACAAAACCCACCTGATCCATAAATACTTTTTTGGACTAAAACTCTAAATAATTCTGTTCTAGCTTCTTTTAACTCCTCTATGGTCTTTTCAGCTTCCGACCTTAATTCTTTCAATTTGACGCCATTTCCTACAATTGAAAATTCTTGAACCTCAGCTGCAAAGGCTATGATCAATCCAATCACAGCAAATCCAAGACTAAAACCTACAAACTCAGTTCCTGATAATTTCTCCAAAGAGATTAGAAGCCACAAACCACAAGCAATCCCCGCTAAGCCAACAACAGCTCCAAAAACTATATTATTTTTTAATTTATATTCTTTCTTTTTCAATTTTTATTCCGTATGTTTTTAATTAACTAATTCATTATAACAAATAAATAAATTCTAAAATTCAAAAAGTTATTTTATAAAAAACTGAAATCCAATCACATGACTTAAGAGGTGGTCCCACTTGTTTGAACAACTAAAAGCGTATTTATAAGTAATATTCCGCTCTAGTTAAGCCACCTTGTTTTGTTGGGGTAGCTGATCATAGTAAAACTCATTTGGTGTCATTTTGTCTAG
>NZ_VOYP01000112.1:0-1074 GCF_013420235.1 Acinetobacter sp. YH01022
CGCAGATTCAAATCCCAAGTGCGACACATTTGTAGTTAGTTGAAAAAGTTAGGTGTATTCGTAGAATCATTGGACTTTTTCAACTCGCAATTGGAAAGCACACAATGAAGAAATACACCCAACTTTCTCAAGATGAAAGATACGAAATTTATGCTACTTTGAAAAGTAAAAGTTCAATCGCTACCCTTGCTCGGGAGTTAGGGCGTTCACGATCAACCATCTACCGTGAATTAAAAAGAAATACTGGGCAACGTGGATATAGAGCTCAACAGGCAGCTAAATTTGCAAGTCAAAGACGGTACCGTCCTTCATCACCCATGACAGCGTTTGCCTTCGCTTATATTGATTATTTGATTGGCTTGGACTGGTCACCAGAACAAATTTCAGGTGCTTTAACACAACGCTGTTGGCTGGATGTACCTTCACATGAGTGGATTTACCAGTACATTTATCAAGATAAATCAAAAGGCGGTAAACTCCATCTACACTTAAGGCATCAGAAGAAATATCGAAAACGAGGTTACAAAAACACGGATCGTAGGGGTCAAATCATTGATAAAACAAGTATTCATTGCAGAGACCAGGTCATTGATCAACGACAACGTTTAGGAGATTTCGAAGGTGACACGGTGATTGGTAAACATCATAAAGGTGCTTTATTAACTCTCGTTGATCGAAAGAGCCTGTACGTACATATTGTTCATTTAGGGCCAACGAGAGCATCCTCTCAAACGATTACTTGTGCATTAGATCGTTTACAGATGAGCCATGCTTATAGTGTGACATTTGATAATGGCAAGGAATTTTCCGAACACAAAAGAATTACTGATGCTGGCATAGATACGTATTTTGCTGATCCTTACAAGTCTATTCAGCGAGCTAGAAATGAAAATACGAATGGTTTAATCCGGCAATATCTGCCAAAATCGTCATCGTTTGATGACGTGTTAAACGAACAAATAGAGCAGATAGAATTTGCACTCAACCATCGTCCTAGAAAAACACTAGGTTGGCATACACCGAGTGAAGTTATGGCTGGTTTTTATACTGTTGCACTTGCCGCTTGAATCCGCC
>NZ_VOYP01000113.1:0-1074 GCF_013420235.1 Acinetobacter sp. YH01022
CGCAGATTCAAATCCCAAGTGCAACACATTTGTAGTTAGTTGAAAAAGTTAGGTGTATTCATAGAATCATTAGACTTTTTCAACTCGCAATTGGAAAGCACACAATGAAGAAATACACCCAACTTTCTCAAGATGAAAGATACGAAATTTATGCTACTTTGAAAAGTAAAAGTTCAATCGCTACCCTTGCTCGGGAATTAGGACGTTCACGATCAACCATCTACCGTGAATTAAAAAGAAATACTGGGCAACGTGGATATAGAGCTCAACAGGCAGCTAAATTTGCAAGTCAAAGACGGTACCGTCCTTCATCATCAATGACAGCATTTGCCTTCGCTTATATTGATTATTTGATTGGTTTGGACTGGTCACCCGAACAAATTTCAGGTGCTTTAACACAACGCGGTTGGCTGGATGTACCTTCACATGAGTGGATTTACCAGTACATTTATCAAGATAAATCAAAAGGCGGTAAACTTCATCTACATTTAAGGCATCAGAAGAAATATCGAAAACGCGGTTACAAAAACACGGATCGTAGGGGTCAAATCATTGATAAAACAAGTATTCACTGCCGAGACCAGGTCATTGATCAACGACAACGTTTAGGAGATTTCGAAGGTGACACGGTGATTGGTAAACATCATAAAGGTGCTTTATTGACTCTCGTTGATCGAAAGAGCCTGTATGTACATATTGTTCATTTAGGGCCAACAAGAGCATCCTCTCAAACGATTACTTGTGCATTAGATCGTTTACAAATGAGCCATGCTTATAGTGTGACATTTGATAATGGCAAAGAATTTTCCGAACACAAAAGAATTACTGATGCTGGCATAGAGACGTATTTTGCTGATCCTTACAAGTCTATTCAGCGAGCTAGAAATGAAAATACGAATGGTTTAATCCGTCAATATCTGCCAAAATCATCATCGTTTGATGGCGTGTCAAACGAACAAATAGAGCAGATAGAATTTGCACTCAACCATCGTCCTAGAAAAACACTAGGTTGGTATACACCGAGTGAAGTTATGGCTGGTTTTTATACTGTTGCACTTGCCGCTTGAATCCGCC
>NZ_VOYP01000114.1:0-1047 GCF_013420235.1 Acinetobacter sp. YH01022
GAAACGGCTTTGTTGCACAAAGATTTGAAATGCAAAGCGCCCCTAATTGAGCCAAATTTAAGGCGTAACTTGGGTAAGTGGTCGACCTAATTCCGTAAATCTGTTGAGGACTGCTACACGTGCATGAATTTCATTCACCTGACTAGGAAAGCTTCTTGCCATTAATTTATCGCCTAATAATTTGATGCAATGCATCTTGGTTTCCACCAAACTGCGGCGATGATAGCCTGACCATTTTTTCCATAATGTCCTGCCTAAACGTTTAACTGTTCGAAGTAATTCATTTCGCTCTAGCGAGCTACTCTTTGTATCTTTCCATGGTTTCGCATTTTTTCTAGGTGGAATCACCGCATGTGCTTGCCGATCTGCAATGACCTGACGGCATTGCTTGGTGTCATAAGCTCCATCGGTATAAACAGAGTCAATCTGCTCATCTTGTGGAATCTGATTAAGTAAATCACCAAGCACCTGTGAATCACTGACATTATTGGTTGTGAGCTGAATAGCGCGTATTTGTAGGGTTTTGGCATCTATACCAATATGTAGTTTACGCCATTGGCGACGATATTCAGCTCCATGTTTCTTGCGTTTCCATTCGCCCTCACCTAGAAACTTCATGCCTGTAGAGTCTACGAGTAGATGCAGCCCATCGCTACTTTTTTGGTAGCTGATTGCAATATCAATATGCTTTTGTCTTCTACAAAGCGTACTGTAATCTGGTGCGGTCCAATTTAATCCGCAAAGTTTAATCAGACTTTGCACAAAGCCAGTGACCATACGTAAAGATAGACGGAATAAGGATTTAATCATTAAGCAGCATTGGATAGCTGCGTCGGAGTAGGTTTGATTTCGCCCTTGTTTGCCTTTTGATGGAGCATACCATTGCGTAGCAGGATCAAACCAAATGGCAATATTTCCGCGACTCATGAGTGCTCGGTTATATGCGGGCCAATTGGTTGTGCGGTAGATTTTGTGTGTAGGCTTCTTCATTTGAAAATTATATCGCTGAAAAAGCCTTTACAGATAGGTTTGTGCAACAAAGCCCCC
>NZ_VOYP01000115.1:0-1026 GCF_013420235.1 Acinetobacter sp. YH01022
ATTTAACAGTGGGGAGAGCGTGGTCCTTGATAGGACGCCGCAGCGGTATACAGGTATGGCCCCACTGAGTGGGAAGGTCGAGTTCTCATTAGAGCTCAACTATGATGCATTGCCGCGATTCTGCGCTGACAACTTCATCAAGTCATACTCGAGGTTCGACGAGCCGAAACCCACGATCGAAAGCATCAAAGTGGTGATTCAGCATTTTTCCAGGGTGAGTCTAGCTTTCCCGACGAGAAAGGTGGGGGTGCTTTTTGGCCAAGCAAAGTTCTGGCGTCGTGTGATGTTGAGCGTGCATGCGAAATTAGCCCGTTACAGTCGCGCCAGCTACCCAAAAGATGGTGTGGGGTGGTTCCAAGCTAGGAGGAGAGCGAATCAAAAATACCTATGCGGCACTGGGGATCATCCGAGTGTTGTACATGCTGTACGCTCTGCCTGGACCATGGTGGTGCAAGAGGTGGCTGCGAAGGGGGATGCAGACCTGCCATGGATAGAACACGCAAGTGAGGCTACTGGGTGCCACATTACGGGAAGTAACTCAAAGGCACAGCTAGATGAAGTGAGTGTTTGTGGAGAACATGCGCTCTGCGCGAAAATGAGGGTGGTCTACACGGCCCACTCAGGGTTAAATGGATTTGACGTTGGAGCAGCGAGTCGAAGCGGATCGAGTTACATAGCTTTTGGTCGCCACACTGCATCGAAAGACGCATTGAAATCTTGCGGCTTCTACGTGGAATCAGAATGGCCTGCGTGGCTCGATCAGTGGCTGGAGGTGGTTGTGCTGGATGCTGCGTACAATGTGTGCGTCGTGAGGATGAACCAGGTCACTGGAGGTGGAGCGCAAATGTGCTTCGAGAACTTGGACAAATTGAGCACAGAAAATACCACCTTGGTGTGCCTGAGCGGCAAAGCAAGTCTAGCCAATCGCAGGGATAACTGCAATCGCGCAGTGGAGGTTACTGAAGGCGGAACTTTGCGCTTGGAAAGTGAGGCCCGGACTCTTGGTGAAGTGGGTTTGAAATGCGC